>CAZANL010000195.1:246-7980 GCA_964486115.1 uncultured Planctomycetota bacterium | reverse complement strand
AGATGCCGCGGATCTGCGCTTGGGCAGCTACCGGCAGACAACACAGCAGCAGCCCGAACGTGACTCGCCGAACAGATGTCATGACAGTGTTCCTCCTCGAGGACCGGACGTTCGAGCTCTGACTGTCCCCCGACGGCCAGTATGGCAAAGCGAACCGACCAGGCCAAGGCTCGGGCCATTCCCCGCCCAGACGCCGAAAACTTTGCGCACTAGAACAGATTCTCGGTGAGGTTGCGAGAGCCGCCGTATCGGTGTGTGAGGGGCATTTCGATCGTGCCCGGGCATCCAAAAACATCACGGTGGTGAATATATCGCGGGGGAATTCCGATCGACGCGTTCTTGGTAGCGTAGCCAGGGACGACCAATCAAGATTCTGAGGATAAGACAATGCAGAGCATGAGCGTGATCAACCGCAGCGAAATGGGCGATATCGTCGGTGGAGGGGGCCCGGGCTTTTGGAGCACGGTCTGGAAGTGTACCAAGTTCGTAGGAAAGAAGGTCGCCCTACCTGCAGACCTCGCTTATTGCGGTTACGTCGCCTGCACAGACGGGCCCATGGCTGGCCTCAACGAGCTGACCTGGCCGTTGAGTGAGTGCTGGAATTAGCACAACCCAAAATAGGCCATTGGCGGGAAGAACACCCTTGGCCCCTGGCCTCAAGCTGAGACCTTACTGAAAATCTGAGGACCACACAATGAACACTACATTCGTAGGAGAGAGCCCGATGATCGTGGAGATGCAGTCGCTAGACAAGAATGAGTTGACGCATATCGTCGGTGGCGCGGGGCCGCTGAAGTGGGCCTGGAAATTGTGTCGAAAGTTCTTCAGCAAGAGAACGGTCGAGGTGACGTCCAGCAGTGGTGCCAAGCACACTCTGGAGTCACATCCCGTTCGCGATGTCGGCCTCGCGATCGCCGCTGGCAGCACCGCCGTCGCCGCCACGAACTGCAGCGGCCGGTAACAGTCCGGCTTCCGCAATTCTCCACCAGGTGACCACCCGCGAGAACTGCCATCCCCGCCCCTGACCCACCCTGGCCAATCAGGGTGCTGTCCGGTAAGCTGCCTGGTCTGATCGATCAGGCAGCCCCGGAGGGAACATGCAACCACTCGTCTTGCTCGCGGCGACCCGCGAAAACAACCACCGGCTGGCGAGGGAACTGGCCGCGATCGCCGAAGAGCTGGGCACCGAGACCCGGCTCATCCTGCTGCCAGAGATCGACCTGCCGCTCTACACCCCGGATCGGGAGTCGGAGGGGATCCCCGAGCAGGCGCAGACACTGCGCGATCAGCTCCTCGACGGGCGAGCAATGGTCTGGGTCGCACCGGAGTACAACGGCTCGACCCCCCCCATCGTCTCCAACGCGATCGCCTGGATTTCCCGCACCGGCGGCGACTGGCGGGCCGCCTTCAACGGCCGGTTCGCAGCCCTGGCGAGCCACTCGGGCGGCCCCGGGATGAAGGTGCTGGCCGCGATGCGTTCCCAGCTGCAGCACCTGGGAACGATCGTGCTGCCGCGGTCGATCTCGCTGGGGCAGGACAAGGCGCTCAATCCGGACTCCGCCCGCGCGGTGCTGGGTCAGCTGCTAGAGCTGACCAGCTGATCCCGACCATCCACAGCGGGGACACACGCTGAGGTCGGCCGACGTTTCAGTCGAGTAAGAACTCTCAGCGACGTCGGCGGGATCCGCCGGGGTCCGTGATCGGCACCGCGGTCTTCCAGACGACTCCCTGCCGTCGGCCAGCGCGCACATGGCTCCCCGACTCCTTCTCGGCAGGCTGACGAGCGGCCAGCAGGGCCTGGATCCGCTGCTGGATCAGCGTCAGCTTGGCCGAGGAGCCGAAATGGGCGACCACCTTTCCGCTCTGCCCAAACCGATCCAGCTCGATGATCAGGATGCCGGCGGTACTCGGCAAACCGCTGATCCCTTTCATCTCGGCCGCCTAGCTGGCCCGCGCATGAATCAACCGACCGACCAGGGCGTCGCTCCAGGCCAGGGCAGCCAGCCGCTTCTCCAGCTTGGCGCGGGTCCGCGCGGACTTGGCCAAAACGACCGCCAGCGGCAAGCTGTCGCAGGCCGCCACATTGAGCGCCAGCCGCACCGTCGGGACACAGGGCAGCGCCCGGAGGCTCGAGCTGGATCGTCTGTACGGGTACCGCTGGGCCATGCGCTCCAGCTCACGAGCCATCTCGGCGCCGTCCGAATAGCGCGGCCCCCGACCCGCTCGTACCAGCTGCCGCTTGCCATCCGGAGCGAAGACGGTGAAGACGGTGTTCTCCAGCACGCCCGATCGCCCGCTGAAGATCGAACCCAGGAAATCCGCGTCCTGCTAGTTTTCGTAGGTCCCCAGGCGGATACAGATGAATTTCCGCGAGGCCGCGACGACCGACTTGTCCAACCAGAAACTTCTGGTCATCGTCTGGAAGCCGGGTCACCAGATGCCCGAGACCTGTCGGCAGTGCGGCGCGGCCGACTGCAGCAGGATGGGTCTTCCCGTGCGGGCCGCCTCCCTCAAACCCTCTGTCCAGTTGCCGTACCAGGCGACCCGGTCCTCGGCCATTACGCTGCCCGTGACCGCGATCGACAACATCACCACGATCGTCGCTCGTCTGCTCATCATCGTTCTCTCCCTGCACCCGCCAGACGCCAGTCTAGCACGGCGAAGAACCCTCAGCCAAGTAGGCCTCTGGCCCCTGAAGCCAGAAATCGGCGCCTGCTGCCCCCGACCCACAAGGCGACGAAACACCCATCGCCGCAATCGACATGTCGTATAATGCGGACTGATGCTTCGCCTACGCTATCCGATGCTGTTCCTGTTACTGCTCGGCGGCCTCCTGTCCGTCGCTGTGTTCCTCAGAAGACCCTCGGCCAAGCACGCGATCCGTATTCACGCCCTGCGCTACGGCGCCTCCCAGTTTCCGCTAGATCAGGTGTTCCAGAACGGCGACAAGACCAAGAGGATCCCGTTCGCCTGGCTGGTCTACGTGGTCCAGCTCGGCAACAAGAAAATCCTGATCGACACGGGTTTTCGAGAAGCGGGCGCGCGCAAGGCGTGGCAGCTGACCCAGTATGTGCCGATCTCCGAGCAACTGAAGATGCTAGGGGTTCCGTGCGTCGCGATCACCCACGTCGTTCTGACTCACAGCCACCTGGATCACGCCGGCAATATCGACCAGTTCCCCAACGCGCGCTTCTATCTGCACGAGAAGGCCTACGCCCGGTTGCTGGCCCACCCACTGTTGAAAAAACAGGTAAACGCCGTCGGGACTCGGTTGTTCACACGCTTTACCGACGAGGTGGAAATCCTACCCGGTCTCCGGGCGTTCCACGTCGGCGGACACACCAGCGGATCGGTTGCGGTGGAGTTGACCTGGCGCGGCCAGTCATTTCTGTTCCCGGGGGACAACAGCTACCTGATCGCCAACTGCCGGAAGAACAGATATGTCGGCGCCGTCGAGAATGCCGCGGAAAACCGGGCCTTCATCGACCGCTACCGGCGATACCCCGGTGAGATACTGGCTCCGCACGACCCGCAGATTCTCGAGCGCTACCGCAGAGTGGGCGAGAATCTGGTCGAGGTCTTCAGCCAGCAGAAGTAACCCAATGACCAACGACTATCCCCGGCTGCGAATCTTCTTCTTCGGCTTCACGCTTTTCCTTATCGAGATTCTGGTCTTCCACCTCCTCGAGTATCTGACGTTCTATCTTCAGTCGTTACTGATCATCTCGTATGCGCTAGCAGGCATTGGCCTCGCTGGGCTGCTAGCCGGGCGGATAACCTGGCATGACGACCGCTGCTTTCTTATCTGCGTCGCCGGGACCTGGTTCTCCCTGGCCATCTCGCTTATTTCACTGCTCTGCTTCCCCTCGACCCCGCAGGGCAACCTGTTGCTGAGCAGCCTGTTCTTCTTTCCGGGGCTCTACATAGCGATCGCCTTCCGCCGATACCCGAGCGGCCGGGTCTACCTGGCCGACCTGTCCGGCGCAGGCCTGTCGGTCGTCGCGCTCTTCGCGCTCTATGCCCTGCTCAAGACCGAGCAGATCCTCTCGCTGGTCTTTGCACTGCTGGCGCTGGCCGGCCTGGTCGCGAGCCTGCGAGCCACTCCCCGGAAAATGATGTCCAGCGCACTGTTCTGCCTGCTCGTCGCGCTCTCGGCAGCAGCGGTGATCTGGGGGGTGCACTCACCACGCGCCGACCTGTACTACCTGGCGAGGGTCAAGAAAAAGCTCCCGGGCCTACGAACGTACCGCAAGGACTATCGCTTCGTCCGCTCTTACGACAACCTGGTGTCTCGAATCGAGGTATTTCACAAGCCGTTATCTGATCGGGCATATGACCTACATGTCGTGTTCGACTCCGGAATTCAACAAGACGAATTTCAGCGAACGCCGCTGAAGTTCCAGGACCGCGACATCCGCCTGATCGGTGGTCTTCATCCCGATCCACGAATCTTCTTGATCGGCTCGAGTGCGGAAGGGGTGGTCAAGACGGCCAAGTGGCTGACCCGCCCCGAGTACATCGACGGAACGGAGATCAACCCGGCGATCACACGGATGATGCAGCACGACTTCCTCGATGAGTCAGGACATGCCTACGGCGGACTGAGCTTCGCGGTCGGCAACTCACTGGCCTATCTGCATGATCGATCGCGGACCTACGACATCATCACGTTGATGAACTGTCGCAGCATGCGCTTTCCTTTCCTGCTGGGCCCCCCGGACCACCTGCACACGACCGAGGCCTACGGACTCTACTTTCGCCACCTGTCGGACCGGGGCTACCTGATGTTCGAGGAGCGACCCCTGCGCCGGCCGGGCGACCTCGTGATCGAGCGCCAGATTGCGACGCTGTACCACACGTTACGCACCATGGGCCAGACGGACCCCGCACGCCACCTGTTCATCTACGACTGGCAGCACGACAAATCCCGTTCTTACGAACCGTTCGGCGGAGGTAGCTTCACCTCGATTCTCTGCAAGAAAACTCCACTGACCCGCTCCGACATCCTGGCCATCCAGCGCTGGATCACCATCGCGGACAAGCCCTACTTCGAGGCGAGCGCCGCCGACAAAGAGCGATCCAATGTGGTTTATCGCTGGCTGCCGGGAGTCGTGGAGTCGGCCAGCCACCGCAAACTGTTCGACGCTCTCGACAGGGGCCCGCAACAGGTCGATCTGCACCACCCCGGATTTGATCTCTCACCCGTGACCATCAACAGGCCATACAGTTCACAGGTCGACCTGAGCTACCCTGAAACCCGATCCATTCTGGTACGCATGGTCTTCGGCGCCCTGCTGTTCCTGCTCGCCGTCCTCATCACGTCGCGTCGGATCCAACATCGTAAACAACACACACGGCTGGTGCTCTGCCAGATGATGATCGGCAGCGGATACATCCTGGTCGAGATATTACTGATGCAGCTGTACCACAGCTGGTTCATCTCTTCCTCGCTGGCCTTCATTGGCACCCTGTCGACCCTGCTGATCTCTTCCGGGCTGGGCGGCCAGCTGTTTCAGACCAGTGAGCGCCGGCTCTCGATCACCGCGTCGCTGCTCGGACTGCTCGCGCTACATCTGCTGCTGATCTTCGGCGGGATCCAGCGGGTCGGTCCATACCCGCTGAAGATCCTGCTGATCCTCAGCACGACCGCCGGCACCGGACTGCTGATGGGCTACTATTTCCCACTCTCGGTGCGCCGAGCGCGAGAGGCCGGACTGGCGGACTCGATCGGGGTCTACTTCGCGGTCAACAGCGTCTCCGGCGCACTGGCCGTGGTCGGGTCACTCTATCTTTCGGTACGATTCGGCTTCATCGCAACGACCGCCTGCGCGGGATCCCTCTACCTGGCTGCCGCCCTGCTGCTCAAGCCCTGGCCTGCCGATATCGCAGAGCAGTCGGCATCTCGATGAACGACACGCAGAGAAGCGTGAGACAGCCGGTCGGTCATGCCGCCGAATTCTATCCAGTCTCACGCAGCTCGGTCTTCACTCACGGCATCCCGCATCGACTGCCCGGCCAGCTGACGAAAACGGTGCTGTTCACGCCTCAGCATCGGTAACCCGACCCACGTCATCAGGTGATTCGGACGCGACAACGCCGCGATCGAAAAAACCACCGAATTGCTGCCCTGGCTCCATTCGACGAGGAACCGTTTCTCCCCTCGGACCAGCTGGCCTGGTAGATTTCCATAGCCAAAACCGAAACGAGCCGGATCACCGGACTCCTCTATCGTGTAGACGATCCGTGCTGGATTCGCTGTCCAGCAGCCATGGTGCCCAAACAGGTCCGCGACGGCCTGACCCACCTCGATCGGAGTGTCGCGGCGATACAGCTCGGCCATCGCGGGGGGAAACATCTTCCACTGTCCCGGCGCCTGGCAAGCGCTCTGGTACACCCGCCTCCCCTGCCCCAGCACGATGTCTGAGTGGTCGAACCGATAACCGGACGGCGCTGGATCACCCGGCGACGCATCACGTCTCCAGCCCTCGTGGGGATAGGTTGCGCAACCGTCGCGAGCGGTCCCCAGCAACAGCTCGATCTGCTCGCTTCGTGGTCGGCCCAGGCAGATCAAGGGTGTCGCTCCTCGCGCCCACCCCCGCTACGTCTCATTCCTCGCCCCTGCATCTCCAAGCGATGCGGCAGCGCGAAGCGTCATCCACTGGACCGTGCTCAGCCCGATCCCGGGCCGGACCTTCTTCAAACGCGCGACCGCATCCTCGGCGCCCAGTTCGCGTTCACGCAACATCAGGATCAGCGCCGCCATCATACCGGTGCGGCCGTGTCCCTGAGCACAGTGGATGAACACCGGGCCTTCGCTGCTAGCCAGTTCCTCGGCCTGATCTCTCAACCAGCCCGGATCGGGGGCCCGCGCATCGAGGATCGGCACCAAGCGATAGCCGGGCAAACTTCGCAATCGGGCACACTCGGGAAATTCACTGGTCAGATCGCAGATCAATCGTGGCTCGAAATCCACCTCGCCACTCGTCAGGCGCCGCCCCAGAATCAGACCATCGATTTCGTGGTAGGAGGGATTGTCACTAAACCGCCGCTCCAGCCACCAGACCAACCAGATCAAGCTCAGATATGGCAGCAGCAGGAATATCGAAATACCTCGCTGGGTCCCATCGGACCGCTTGCCGAAGACCCAGGGCCAGTAGAGCAGGTAGGCCAGCCCGGCGATCAAGAAGGCCAGGCCGCTCCAGCCGGCCGCAATGCGCCAGCCGAGAGTGACGCTTCCGGTGATCCCGGTGAAGACGAGCAGCAGTCCCAGAGCCATGAAAACCGACGCATATTTCATCCGTCACCTCTGCTCAGCGTCCTACTCGCGAAGCGCTGATCGGCCCCTACTTCTTAGCTCTGGGCGCCACGAATCGCTTGCAGAACGTGTAACCCAGCGCCGGATTGTCAGCGACCGTCAGGTGGCCCGCGTGATTGACCTGCACATAGGTCAAGTCTCCCCGCCTGAACACCTCCCCACCCTTGCGCTGGTTGGCTATCGCCACACCATAAATCGGGCGCAAGCCTCCAGCCCCCGTCGCACCCGGGCTCTTGTTCCCATAGGCCAGTCGTGCGATGTGCTGCGCGTAGTCCTTGCCATTGTGGAACGTCCCGACCGACAGATCGCTCTTGCCGAAATAGATCATCACCTTGATCTTGTGTCGCAAAAGATCAGCCATCACCCGCCCCAGATCCTTGCCGTCTTCCCCGGCGTGCTGGACACCCATCGACATCGCG
>CAZANL010000195.1:0-236 GCA_964486115.1 uncultured Planctomycetota bacterium | reverse complement strand
ACTGCCAGGGCTCGACCGTTCGACGGCCGGCAGGCGTCAGAGCCCTGCTGACCCGCTTGTCCCTGAAGAAGGCCTCCATCGTGGTGTTGTTGTAACACCACGGCGGAAATCCTCCGCTGGACACGGCCCGGAGGTCCGCATGGTAGATGTTCGGCTCGTAGTCCTTGCCCCGCCGGACGCGAAAGCTGTCCCGTAACCGCTTGTTGGTGTAGCGCAGCCCGTAAAGCGTGACTCCG
>CAZANL010000194.1:3550-7987 GCA_964486115.1 uncultured Planctomycetota bacterium | reverse complement strand
TCCCGCAGGTAGCGTTTGTCGGTCGCCATAGCCTCGAGGGCCACGAGGTCGATCATCCGCTGCGCGATGTGAGCCAGTGGAAGATAGCTCACCGTGACATCACCGCGCTGTCCGTGGGGGATGATCGTTCCCGCGGCCTCTACACCCCAGAGGATGTTGTTGTGCGTCAGCATCACTCCTTTCGGCTCGCCGGTGGTGCCGGAGGTGTAGCTGATCGTGGCTAGATCGTCCCCGCTGATCCGGGCCATCTGGTCATGTATTTCGCTGGCCTGTGACGTGCGCTGAGATTCGCCCACTGCACGTATCTCAGCGTAACCCTCGAGCGTGATGACATCCTTCAGGTCCGGCAGGTCGGCAGCCAAGGCCTCCGCGATCGATAATCGCTCCGGGGTGTCGCAGAACACCATCTGGCATTCGGCGTGACGCAGGATGTAGCGCACCTGATCTACGTTGCTGTTCATGTAGATCGGCACGGATAGCCCTCGCCGCATCTGCACCGCCAAGTCGAGCAACTGCCACTCGCGGCGGTTGTAGCTGAAGATCGCAACGGGTGTACCGGGCCCGACTCCCCTGGCCGCCAGGCCGATTGCGAGCGCTTCCAGCTCGTCGGCGGCCTCGGCGAGGCTGAGGCCCTCCCAGCAGCCGGAGGAAGTGCGCCGGTAGAAGCTCTTCAGTTCGGGCCAGCGCTGGCAGCGGGCGAGGAACATCTCCGGTATCGACTGATGGGCCGGAGGTTGGAGCTGCGCAGTCACTCCAGCTCTCGCATCGCGGCTTCGATCCGTTCCTGCTCGATCGTGTCCGGCTGCGGGTTTTTCGTGTCGATCGCTTTTCCCTCCTCGGCGGCCTCGCGGTGTCGGGCGATCCATCCTCTCCCGAGCCAGAGGACCAGGGCTCCTCCGACAAGCAAGCAGGCAAAGGGGAGCGCGTAGGCCCACCAGGTTTCCCTGGCCAGGGGCGTGGCGACGATCTGTGGCCCGTACACCTGAACCACCGCCGTCCGGACCTGGTCGTCGGTCATGCCCCCTTTCTCGAGCTCGAACAGCTTACGGCGGATTTCCTGTGCGGGTGAGCAGCCCTTGTTGCCGCAGTTGGGCAGCCACTTGCCCTGGCAGTTCTTACAAGGACACATGAACAGGCCCTCGGTACGCGGCCGTTCGTTCGCCGCGGCAGGCAGCGCAAGCAGCAGTCCGAGCAGGAGTGGGATCAGTCGCACTAGTAGTCCTTTCGGGAGAAGATCACACAGGACACGGAAAGTACCACAAGAGCGAAGATCATGCTGCTGCCGATCGAGGCCCACAGCGGGGTCGAGGCGGTTGTGCTGAAGTACCTGGACGAGGCCAGGAAGCCATCCCGCAGGCCGGGCGAGATCGGAGCCTGGGAGATGAACCAGGCGTTGAGCACGTCGAAGTCACCCGTGCTGGGGAAGATCCAGTAGAGGATCTCGCTTCCTCTGACCAGCCAGTCCGGGATCATGTTCATCTGCGACAGTTCGGTGGTCGTCCGCTTGATCAGTGTGATGATGATGAAGAAGAACATCGAGACGACCGTCATCAGTATCGAGGTCACCGTGCTGCGGCTCATCACGGCCCAGAAGACCGACACGGTGTAGATCACGGCGAACAGCATAGTGACTCCGAGAATCGTCAGCAAGAACCCGAAATTCCACAGGCCGCTGCGGATCGAGCTGGCTAGCCAGAAGCCGCCAATCAGGACGACGGCTGTGAAGAAGACATAGAGCAGGCCGCCGAGGTACTTGCCGAGAAAGAACAGGCTGCGATCGATAGGCTTGGAGAGCAACAGGTCGATCGACCCCTCCCTCAAGGTCGAGGGGAGCAGCCCACCGGTAAAGACGATCGCGATGAAGATCCCGAAAAAACCGGCGACCCAGTTGGCAACGAACTCCTGCATGTCGAGGATCAGGTCGGCGAAGCTGCGCTGGGTATCGCTCGTCAGTCGGGGGGGCAGAGCTGTCTCGAATATCCCGAATACACTGAGCTTGCCGCCGCCCGAGACCTCATGGAGATAGGGAGGCTCGAAGCGGACGACATAGTTCGGATGGCTGCCGCTGTGGCTTTGGTATCCGTAATTCAGGCGGCTTCCCAGGCTGCGTAGGAGGGTCTCGATCTCGACATCCGACAGCGGTCGCAGATCTTGCACTCTGGGCTTGAAGTGTGGGTTAGGGCCGGCTTTCCGGCCATACGCCATATTGTCCCTCCAGGTGCGCATCTGCATGGCTTGGCGCACAGCCGCTGGACGGAGAATCTCGAGCTGTACGGCATAGACCCCGGGGCTTTCGGAATCGACGCGCACGACTTGCAGGGAGGGTTTGCCGGGGGCAAGCGGACCCGCGCCCCCTACATGGCGGGGAATTTCCTGGGTTGCGACTTCTTCGAACGGAATGGGTTTGAAGCCGATGCTGGCGCCGATGAGGACAGCCAGCAACGACAGGGCGGAGACGATCTGGAACGACCTCTTGTCGAGCGTTTCGTAAAACGCATCGAGCCCCAGTGCCAGCAGCTTATTCAGCATCCTCCCCGGTCACCTCGATGAAGTAATCTTCCAGCGTGCGCTGCGAGCGGGAGATGCCACGGATGCCACGGCCCGCACCGCGCAGCGCATCGATCAGATGGTCCAGCGCTGATTCATCCTGTAGGCCGAAGATGGCTTCCTGGTCGGTCGTTCGAAGGAGTGCGACGCCATTCGGCAGTAAGTTCTCGAGGGGTGGTCCACCTTCGGTGAGTTCAAAGCGGTAGTGCTGGCATGCTCCCACCTGCAACAACTCCTGTAGCGTTCCCTCGCGCAACACACGTCCTTGTTTGAGGATCGCCACCCGGTCGCAGACTTGCTCCACTTCGTTGAGCAGATGGCTGTTGATGAAGATGGTCGCGCCCCGCTCGCTTTCCTGCAGGATCAGGTCACGGATCACTCTACGGCCTGCCGGGTCGACGCCGTCGGTCGGTTCGTCGAGAAATACCAGTCGAGGTTCGTGCAGCAGAGCCTGTGCCAGCCCGAGCCGCTGCTTCATCCCCTTGGAGTAGCTGCGGATTTTCTCGCCGGCTCGATTGAGAAGCTCGAGTGTGTCGAGCAGGCAGTCGGTTCGCTGGCGGAACCTGCGAGGGGACAGACCCTGAAGCATGCAGTAGATGCGCAGCGCCTGGCGACCCGTGAGGTAGGGGGGCAGGCAGTGATCTTCGGGCAGGTAGCCCACGTGTGCCCGTGCGCTGGAGCGGCCGACCGGACTACCGAGAATCTGGGCTGTTCCGCCTGTTGCGCGACGCAGACCGAGCAGGATCTTGATCAGTGTCGTTTTCCCAGCTCCATTGGGTCCGAGCAGCCCGAACAGCTGGCCCTCCTCGACCGACAGCGAGACATCCCTGAGCGCCTCCACTCCCTGCTTGTAGGTCTTGCTCAGGCTTTCAACCCGCAGGATGCTCACCTGGCTGGTCGGACTCGAACCCAGAGCGGGGTGTGCGGGCGCTCGAGGTGAGAGATGGACTGCATCAGGGCATGTTACCACGGAAGAATGCGGCAGAGCCGGTCAACCCATCCTGGTCCAGTTGAAAGGCCACCAGTTCGTACAGCTCAGACGTCTCGCGCAGTTCGTCCGGAATCAGCGGCAAGATCTCGCGCTCGAGCAGTTTGCGCAACCCTTCGCTGAGCGACGGTTCGAGTACGCGGGGGTCCCCCAGTTCGAGGATCCAGTTCGCCAGCCATCGGGACTGCTCGATCAGGGGCAGCAGCTTTTGAGGGATGTCGGCTCGTCCGACAGCATTCAACGCCTCGATCAGTTCAGGCCGCAGGTCAGCTACGATTTGCTCCGATAGGCCGTCGACTTGACCCACTGGATCAGTATCTTGTCGAACTCCCCCGGCTCCTGGAGCAGTGTCGTGCTCCAGCGCCTGAGATCTGCATCGTCGGGGATCTTTCCGACGATGCGGTAATGCAGGCGCATCAGGTAGAGATCGCGAAAGCGACTCTGCTTGAAGATGATCTGGAGCAGCTCCAGCAAGGAGGATCCCCGCTCGCCGTGCAGCAACGTCTCGGTTCCCTTGCACATCGCTACCGATGCCTTCTTCAGGGACTCTGGTGCCGACTCCCATTGGAACCCGAGAAGTCGCTTGAGCAGCGTGTTGGCTTGATTCTCGGGGTTGGGGTAGCGAACGCGGAAGTCCGGGCTGCTGAGCAGGCTGCGCAGTCCATCGAGTAGGGTGAGTTCTCCGTTGGCGATCTGGAGCGGCAGGTTGGTCATCCGGCCCGATTTGGGTTCGAAGGCGCCTCTCAGGTCGAAATGACGCAGCTCTTCGCGGTACCAGATAGACCACAGGTCCAGCTGCCGACACAGTTCCCAGGTCAGTCGCTCGACTGGGGTGGCCAGCGCCCGTTCCATTTCCGGTGTGCTCGGTTTGCGGCCCAGCAGGTCGCGGTAGATCTGACGAA
>CAZANL010000194.1:0-3540 GCA_964486115.1 uncultured Planctomycetota bacterium | reverse complement strand
ACGGTCTTGGTCTGAACTTTCGCCCCGGAGGGACGGCTCGTCGTCACCGCCTCGGCTGGCAGGCGAGCAACGATCGTCATCTGAGTGGGATCGCTGGCCACCTTTCGGCTATTGCTGACCACCAGCTCGAGGACATAGATCCCTGGTCGGTCGGGCTTGATCGAGGCCTTCTTCTTGGTCTTGGCGATGATGCTGACCCGGGAGTCCTTGGGCTTGAAGCGGATGCTCCAGGCATAGGTCAGACTTCCGCCCTTGGGATCCTTGCTGGCGGAGCCGTCCAGTGCGACTTCAACGCCGGTGGGGCTGGATTGATCCTGTCCCACCAGAGCATCCGGCTTACCCTGGCGCTCGCCGCGGACGAATTTTCTGATCGATTCGTAGACGTTCGACTTCTTGCGGAAGTTGTCCCCGCCACCATGAGTGACTCCGCCGTCACGGCCGGCCAGCGGCTTGGTCAGCAAGGTGCTCTCCAGCGGCTTGGCGCGGTCGAGGAAAGCCAGAATGGCCTTGAAGTTCTTCTTGGCCGTCGACCGGCTGCTGCCCTTGGTAATCTTGAGCTTGCCCGTCGGGAGGTAGGACACGCCATGGCAGCTGGTGCACCGCTGCTGCAGCTCCTGCTCCACCTTCTTGTAATAGAAATCGAAGTTGGGCTCACCGGCTGGTTCGCTCGCGACGATGTCAGCCACCTTGGCCGGCGGCTTGGTCCAGCCTTCGCTGCGCAAGATCTGGAACGGTGTGTACGAGCGGTTCTTGGTTTTCAGCGCCTGGTCGAGCCAGTTGTCGAGTGCCCCGGAGGGCTTCTTGGGCGGCGGGGTGCTGGCCGGGGGCTTGCTGTGGCCAGCGGTCTGGGTCTGGCCGGTGGGCTTGCCATCGCCAGTGGGCTTGCCATCGCCTGTGGGCTTGCGATCGCCAGTGGGCTTGCTGTCCTCCGCGGACGAGCCTCCACCGCCGGTGCTGCCTGTGGGCTTGCCCTCCCGTGCGGGTTGTCCGCTCTGCTCCTCGGCTGGCCCTTTCTGGGCGACCGCTTTGGGCTGTGGCTCCTGGACGCTCGCTTGCTTGCCTGGCGTCCGGTCGGCAGCCTGGTCCCGGATCGAATAGATCTTGACCCAGACCAGCGCAGACAGCGAGATGAGCAGGATAATGACCGAAACCTGTGTGACGATCCTCCTCTTGCTACCGGGTATGCGGCGAGAGAGGTCGATTCGCGACCGACGTTTGGACGGGGCGAGTTCCCTGAATGGGAGGAGAGGCGGTTTTTTTGTGGCGGGCTGATTGCCGGGGAACTCGCGTTGGTTGTCTGCCTGCGGCTCCGGTGCTGGTTTCGGCTCCGCGCCCCCCTCATCGTCGAGCTGTGGGATTCGCGCGGTGCCGGTCGGCATGTCGAAAATCGCCATGCCGCAGTCGCCGCAGACGGTTTTGCCAGGCTCGACGCGGCTGCCGCAGTGACAGGTCACCTCGAGGATCTCGATCGAGTCGTCCTCCTCCGGTGGCGTGAGGTCGGCGTCGCAGCGGGGGCACGAGACCGTCTGGCTTCGCTTGAAGATCGGCACGCGAACACGCTGTCCACACTCGTCGCAGGCGAACTTGATCTTGAGTGCGTCGGCCAGGCGGGAGCCATCGGGGATCGGAACTGCGCCGGGGTGGCTCTTCTTGTTCCTCACACCGGTACCGGATCGCTTCTGGATGCCGGTATCGGCCTTTTTCTTGGCGGTGGCTTCGCCGCCACTGCTCTCTCGCGGTTTGGCGATGGCAGCCAGATGGCTCCACATGTCCGTCCCGCATGAATTGCAGAGCGCCGTCCCTGCGGGATGTTGCTCTCCGCATTGACAGATGATGTGCGTGACCCGACTCGTGTAACCCTTGGGTACGGTCAGGTTCGCTTCACAGCGCGGACATTGCTGTTGATGCCCGATGGCCTTGTCGGTCACCAGGATCTTTTTTTCGCAATGCTCGCACAGGAACTTGATCTTCATCGCGTTCCAGGCATGGCCCCGGGGGCGTTACACCTGCTTCAGGAAATCGAGGGGCTTGTCGTACGGCCGATACTCCGGGAACATCTGCTTCTTGAACGCATCATAGCGGAACAGGCGGGCCAGTACCTCTGCGAACACCAGCCGGAAGTCCGTGTGCACCGGCATGTCGCGGCCCTGCCACAGGTTTTTCTTTTCTAGCCCGGTCCACTTGCCATAGATCTGCTTGCCCTTGACCATGCCACCCATTGCCAGCATGAAGCCGCCGTGGCCGTGGTCCGAGCCGTTGTTGCCGTTCTCGCGAGCTGTCCGGCCGAACTCCGACATGGTCAGCACGAGCGTGCGGTTCATCCGTGGGCCGAGGTCCGCCGCGAAGGCGGCCAGCACCGAGGAGACATCGCCCATCATATTGGAGAAGGTCCCGTCGTTGCCGCCCTGTCGGGCATGGTGGTCCCAGCCGCGGTAGTCGACCGCTGCGATCTCGAGACCGACATTGGCCTTGATCACGCGCGCGATCCCCTGCATCTGCTGAGAAAAATTGCCGCCGGGATATTTGCCCTGGCGACTTCCACGGCCGCCACGCTGCAGGATCGTCTCGAGCCGACGGAGCGTGCGGATCGTGCTGCGTCCGGACTGCACGATGCTGTGTCGCGCTTCCCGTTCGCTCTTGGAACCGTCGTTCTTGGCAGAGTTTTCACGCTCCTTTTGGCTCATCGCTCGTCGCATGGCGGCGTCTTCGTTGCACGAGCCATAGATCTTCTCGAACACGTCCAGCGACTGTCCGCTGCCCATGCCGGGATAGGCCAGGATCGGGTAGTCGCCCCGCATCGCACGCGGCAGCAGGGTCTGCATGGCCAGAGCGCGCAGCTCCGGGTCGTTCTGCTTCTTGGTTGCTGTCAGGTAGCGGTTCAGCCAGCCCTCGGTGATCGTGCGGATGCCCGGCGCCGCGTACTCCATGAAGTCCTGGGCGTCGAAGTGGCTGCGTGTCCGATGGGGGGACCCCACGTTGACGATCGGTGCGACCATGCCCTGCTTGAACAGCGGATGCAGAGGCGCCATCACCGGGTTGAGCCCGAAGTACTTGTTGAGCTTGATCACGCCCTTGTCTTCGGGATCCTCACCATCCTGGGCCGAAATCCCGATCGTCGGGCGAAGCTGGTGGTACAGCGGGTCGCTCCAGGGAATGATCGTGTGCAGCGGATCGGCTCCGCCTCGAAGGTAGATCACCACCAGGGTCGGAGGCGCCACCTCGCCAGAACTCTCCCGGTCGGCAAACGCCATTTGTGGCGCGAGCGAGCCCAGCATCGAGGCGCCGATGACCGCCGATCCCGACTTGCGGATGAAATCTCTACGGGACGTCTTGGACATGGGTCTTCCTCTTACTGCTGCTGGAAAGTGGGTGAGCCGAGCACGATGCCCAGCAACTTGGTGGCGGTCTCGCGGCGGTCCATCGACTTGGAGACCATCTCGTTCAAGATCTTGTCTGTCCGGTTGTCCAGTCCGCCGGGCAAGCAAGTGTGGATGATCTTCTTTTTCATCTCCTTCGGGTTGAGCCGGATGATCGGCAGGT
>CAZANL010000193.1:990-7988 GCA_964486115.1 uncultured Planctomycetota bacterium | reverse complement strand
TACATCGTCTGGGCCTTGGCCTTGGCAGCTCCGGAGAGCTCACCGGGATCGGCCTCCGATTGGATCGTAAAAGTGCCGAGAACATCCACTCGATCACTGAGAACCAACAGGCCGGATACTCCACGGACCCCGCCCACCGACATGCTGTATGCCCGCAAGCCGGCGCGAACCACGATACCCTCGCCGATGTGCGCTTGGCTGTCGACCATCTGCAGGTTCATGTGTAAGCCGGCGCGAATATTGTATGCCAACGGGTTGCCGACCAGCTGCAGTCTATCAGCGAACAGCACCGCGCCACTGCCCTTCCAGTATTTCCTCGGGATGACCTTCATGCCCAGTTCCTTCTTGAGCACTAGAGAGCCCTTCTTCATATTCTTCAAGGCAATCGTCACCTGCACCTCTTCGCCGCGAAATGCTTTTTCCTGCTTCGCGATGTAGTTCTTCACCAGCAATACGGCCAGCACGCCCAGCACAACCGCCATGATGATGGCTATCTTGTTGCCCATATCTGTCGCCTTCTCCTGTTATTAGTAACGCCGCTTCTGCGCTCCGCCCTCGACTGTCCGCACCGCCGAGTCATCAGCTGAATGGACCTGCGTTGCGGTCTAGGCGTAGCCAAGATTTTAGCATGGCCTCGCGTCCTCTTCTAACTCCATCAACGGGATAAATCAAGGGATGCGAGAAGAACTGACACACTACCCGCTAAACCTGCCACGCGACCCCAAAACTGCCCGGTAAAGCCGGCCTGTCCTCCCCCAATGGACAAGGCGCCCGGGACGCAGTCGAGGCACCACTCCAAGGTTGTACGAATCTCCCGATAAACCATACGTACCCCTCAACAACTCTGGGCGCCGAGTGAATTCGGCGCCCCCGTCCCGTTCCTAGTGCGGGAACAAGCTGCGCATCAGAGAGTTGAATGTGGCACCGAACCCGCTGCTCTCGTCCGTCACGCTGTTGAAGATCGGGATCTTCTCCAACAGTTCGGTCAATTCGTAGGCGATCGGGGCCAATCTCGGACGCCAGTACGGATTGAACACATTGGGCCACTGACTCCGGTTTGCGGAGTTGATGTAGACACACTCGGCACGGGCCAGCACACCGAAGCCCCGGCCATCGAACATCCTGTAACGACCGCTGTCATCCTGGGCAGAGAACATCCACTGGCCCAGCCCAAAATTCCTCAGACCGAACTCGTACGGCATCGTCAGATAGGTCATGTGGGTGATCTTGCGGGCATCTGTCGTCCAGACGTAGGCATGTCGCTTGGCCGTGTCGCTCTCGACGGAGGAGTCGAGCTCCCACCAGGTCATCGCCTGACGGTCTCCTTGCCCATCACCCGTGCCGTCCTTTGACCAGCGTACTTTGGCCTCCGTATCGTCTCGCTTGAGCGATTTGACCACCTTACCGGAGTCGGTCTGCCAGAATACCTCCCACCAGATCAGCACGGGCCGGTCACCGTAAAGCGCTCCGGTTATGCTGTCGACCGCCTCGTCCAGAAGGTCGCTGATTTCATCGGCCGACTCCCTCATTTCGTTCGCGCTGTCTTCAGCTGTCTGGGCCGTCTCCTTGACCTTTTCCGCCCAGGCCTTGGCGTCATTGGCACTACCCCAGCGCCAGGCGCTGTAACTGCTCAGCCCATCCCATTCGCTGTATGAACTGGGCGACGGTGCGCCGTCGGACAGCTTGTTGTAGTCCGACAGGTTTCCCAGCCCTGTCGCCCCGGACTCGCTCCCGCCATTGCGGTAGAGCTTGTAGTCGTAGTCGTTGGTATCCTGCGACGCGAGTATACTGTCGCGATAGGCAGCCCTCGCGGTTGCGTCTCCGTGCAGATATTCGTCCGTATCCGGATCCTTCTCGTTCGCCTTGGTCGTCGCCTCGGACTCCCACTGACCGTAAGCCGCGATGATCTTGTCCGCCGCTATTCCGGCTTGTCGCGCTTTCTCCGCCTCCGCTTCGGCCTTCGCGGCAGAATCCCCAACCGGATTGCTGCCATCGCTGTCGTTCTTTGTCCCATCGCTACCGATGTCCTCCGAGGTCAGTTCCACCTCGTGCAGCCCGATTTCGAGCAGCGTGAACTCATTCCAGAACAACTCGACGAATATCTTGAAGAAGAAATAGTCGTGCGCGAAGCTGTCCCACTTTTTCCAGCCGTCATAACTCTCGTTGCTTGCCTTGTGCCACTGCCACAGACCGGAGCGAAGTTTGATCCGGTTGCCCTCCATCTTGTGGTTGCCGTTGTCCGGCTCGTCACCCGACCAGCGAAAGACATGCGTGTCGCCACCAGCACCCATCTCAAAGCCCACGCCGATGATGCCTATACTTAACTTCATCTTGACATTGAAGTCACCGCCGACGTTACGCCCGCGCCAGCTGTGAAAAAATGGATCGTTGGCATCCTTCCCAGTGCCGGAAGTGTATTCGCCACCCTGGTTTGCCGTGTTCTCGGTCATCCATTTGACCCGCTTCCACATCGGGATCTCGCTCTCGCTCTCGGGCAGCGTGAAACGGGACGTCTCATCGATCCCGGTCGGGCCTTCCGTTGGCTTCAACAAGGCATAATACTTGTAGTACGAATAGATCTTCAGCGCGGCTTTGCCTGTCGCACTGACGAAATCGGTCGCCGCATTGGCGGAGCTACCGCCCTCGTCTGTGGCCAAGCTACCGAGAAGCTTATCCCATGATTGACTCAGCCCCCCCAGCTTGTTCTCGTCATAGACATCGTCCCCACTGACACCGGCAGGCTTGACCCCCTCCAAGACTCTCCGCATCACCTCGTCTCCCCGCTCCGGGAAGAAGAAGACGAACCCCATCCACGCGTACTGCCAGTAACACAGCGCCTGAATCATCAACGCCACGGCCGGGATGCCGTAGTCCGCTAAGTAATACGCAAATAACTCGTAAGCAGCGACGACCCCGGCGCCGACGGCAAACAAGGTGTTATTGAGGACATTGAATATGGGACCGATATACGGAATCTTTGCCAGTATCGAGGAGATCAAGAACAAGAAGGCGCTGACGTCGAACCAGAACTTGGCGTGGCTGTGAATGATCGAGAACTGGGTGATGATGATCAGATTGGCCACCTGCGCCTTGTTGACATAGGCGATCCAGTTCATCGTTCGGGCCCCCCAGAGGGCCTCGGTATAAACCTGGGTGTCCGCGACATCCTGGAGCTTCATCTTCATCCCCAGCGCCTCGCCCACACCAAACAGCGTGGACCAGAAGAGGACGAACACCAAGGCCAGCAGGGCCGTCATCACCATCACCTGGCCCTTTTCGTCCCTGTGGAAGCGCGCCGATCGCCCCAGAAGCCGGTCCCGATCTTCGATCGCGTCGGGATGTCGAACAGCATTCAGCGTACTGGAGTGCCCATTTTCCTTAGTCACAAATCAGCTCCATCACCTTAGTCACAGTGTCCCCGGAGTCCCACAGCCGTCTGCCGCAGGAGGTCCTCACCCGTTGCGTAGCGCGCATCTCGAGGCGGCCCACCCCCCACCTTCCACCCAATCCCACCCCCGCACCTTCTCGCACTAGGGAATCATCGGCAGGCTGATCACGAAGAGGATCTGGTCGGTCCAGATCCGGATCGCCTCGGTCAGCACCCCATTGGGCCCGCCAAGCCCCAGAAAGGCCAGCGCGACCAAGAAGACCAGCAAGGAGTACTCGGTCATCGTCTGCGCCTGCTCGTCGCGATGCAGTTCGATCAGTAACTTCCGCATTTCTCTTCTCCTGACTAACCCATCCGAGGATAGATCATGCACATCAGAACCGTCTTGCCCGACCCTTCGTCCTTGACGGTGAGCAACATCTCGCGGTTCTGGTTGACGTAAATCCGCTGACCCGGCTTCACCATTGCTGCCAGCTTGCCTTCCGGTGCCGTCAGCTGCTTCCAGCCCTTGCGCTGCAGCTGGGTGTTGCAGTTGCGCAGGACCTGCGACGGCGCACCGTCCACGCGGTAGACCGCCATCTCGTTCGAACGCCCGAAGTTCGACACCACCACGGGCTGGGCCGAGTCCATCTCGATCGGCAGCATCTGTGTCTTGTGCCCCGGGTTGCCGTGCTTGTAATCCGTGAAGGTCACGAATACCCGAGTGCTCTTGTCCCTCTGCGGCATCAACATCACCATGTAGCCGCACTTTCGGATCATATCCATCGCCGCCAACGCCTTCGTCGGACGCTCAAGACGATAGACGTTGAACGACTGGGCCGTGAAGTATCTGTCGTAGAAGGCCATCACCTTGTGGTATGGGTCCTGCGTGCTCAACGTCTTGACCTGGGTCGGGAAGCCGAAAGCATCCTTGAACTGGCCGTCGATCGAGATCTCGTACGACCCGGGGTAGGCCGGAACCCGCTCCGCAAACGTGACGTTTGTCTGACTCACCTGCTGGACCGGCTCCACAGCCGGCGGCCGAATGTATCGGCTGGGGGAATTATCAACCCGCCCGGCCATCACTCCGATGGTGAAGATCGCACCGGACACCACGATAAAGCCGGCAATGTGGCGTAGCCCTAACTGGAATCGCTTGACGTGCATACCTACTCCTTCATCGTCAGGTTGGACTGCATCCGCATGATGCAGTCGCCAGAGATCTCGACATACCCCATGACCTTGGCCCGCATCGTCTCCGCATCACTGGTCTGCGCCCCGCCCTGCCGCAGAATGTGGTGGTAAACCATCTTCAGGAAGGGGAACATCAGCCGGTGCTGATGAATCACCCGCACCCGCAACTGCAGGTTGGTGTTCGACCCACTGTCGACAGCACCGAAATCGATCCCGGTCTCTGAGCCACCGCTCTCGGTGAAGAGGCCGGAACTGGTCGAACCCAGGTCGGATGGCTGGGAGACCACCGCCGACGTGTTCGGATCCAGCACCTGCAGCTGATTGATCGCCGGCAGACTGGTCAAGACGCCGGGAGACGCGAGGGCGATCTGCATATCCGTCGCGAACTGGTCCAATTTATCCAGATCAAGACTCGTGGGCGGGGAAGGAATGTCAATATTGACCCCTTCCTTGAGGCCGCTGTACAGGTATTCTGCGGCACTGATAGTGCTGTTGAACTGGGACTTGGCGGCCACGGCCTGCGCCGCAAACTTGCCGATGCGTGTACCAAATGTGATGTTGTCCGCCTTGTCCGGCCAGGGCAGCAATGACACCAGCACCGACTGGGTGACCGGGGACAGCGCCATCGCCGCAGCCGTCTCCATATAGTCTTGGTCGGCATTATGGACGATACCCGCCCGACAGCCAGCGTAGGCCGCATAGTCGACCATGCTCTTGACCGTGGCCAGCACGCAGAGTTCGAGGGTCATCGCGACCGTGGTGATGTACAGCGGCATGATCAGTGCCGCCTCGGTCATCGCCTGGCCACCGGTATCGTGGTGCACGCGGCGTAACAAACTCCATAGCTTAGTCAACATGCAAGTGCTCCTAGGTGAATAACGGCGGCTGCAAATAGAACGCGACGAACCCGCCAACAGCAATGCACACGCCATACGGGATGGTGCTCGGCGCCTCCTCCACGTCAGCCTCCTGCTCCCCCCCGTTGGGGTTCGGCTCCTCCTCCGCGGCTGCAGTGTTCTCAGCCGGGTCCTGCTGCTCATCCGTCGTCGTTGACGTTTTCGTCTGTGGGGTGCTTACGGGCGCCGCGGCCGTGATCGGAATCCCCTCCGGCCCGGTCACCTGCACGATCGGCACGACCGGCTCGATCTTCCCCGGGTCGCCTCCATCCTCCTGCACGATCCGACGCAGTCCATGGTAGGCCAGGACCGCCATCGCGACCAGGCCACCGACGATCGCGGTGTAGAAGATGACCTGGATCGTGAACTTCCAGCCGGTCAATGCGCCAATGGCGCCCATCAGCTTCACGTCGCCGCCCGAGATCATCCCCAGCGCATAAAGCACGAGGAAGGTGCAAAAACCTACCGCGAAGCCGCCCGCGGAAAACGACAGCCCCTGAGTCAAGCCGAGCTTGGGGTTGGCCGTGTTGAGGATCAGGCCCACCGCAATGCCGCCGTAGGTCAGCCAATTCGGCACCGTATTGCTCGTCATGTCGGTGTAGACAGCGACGACCATCACAGCGAAGAACGCCATCACGATGCCGAGTTCGAGTTCTCCGTAGATCATCTTATTTCTGGGTGTCTCTCATCTTGTCGGTCTCGGACGGCTGCCCGACCAGATCCGGATAGACGTAGCAGTTAAAGGGTAGAACGTCGCCCATGACGGTACCCAAGGCCTCAGTGATGCTGAACTTGCTTTGCATGGCACCACTCTGGAAGGCGCCGGGCAGGGTAAACCCCTTGGTATGCGCCCACAGGTCTTCATTATCCACCGCACGCCAGTCGTGAGTGATGATCGCCAACCGCCCATACCATGTGCTGGTCCCACCGGGGTTTTTCGTCCAGCCCAGCCAGATCAGGTTCGCCCCACCCCAATTGACCGAAATGTCATCCCACTGTGCCTCAGTTCCCGCGGACGCCAGGAAGGAGCGAGACGACGAACCCCGCCCCGAACCGGGCAGCAGGAGGCGAAAGAACGCGGGTTCCCAGCCAACGATGTAGCCAGTCTCGTAGACGCCACGTATCGGCAGGTCCGGGCCAAGCTGGATCGATCCAACGACAGGGAATTCGAACGTTGTGCCTGCAAACAGAAAGGCAAAGGCATCCCCGACAAGCGAGAGCGGATTCTCGCCGCTCGACGTACTGCCCAGGTCAGAGAACGGAAAGCTCTTTGCATAGCCATACCCACCATCCATCCCTGTTGATGAGTCGGAACCGTTGTACTGGGTGTAGTATGCGTGGTAGCTCTGTTTATGACCGGGCTTACCCTTGAAAAAGAGATCATAAACCTGATTTTTCACCGTGTTGTACTTGGTGTTTCGCGTAGCAACGCTGATCTCACCCGTGCCACCTTGGAGGCTGTCACCAGAGACACCGTCCGTGTGATCCGGATGGTTGGTCGCCAGCGCGACCTCCCAGACCAGGTGTCGGGTTGACCAGAT
>CAZANL010000193.1:0-980 GCA_964486115.1 uncultured Planctomycetota bacterium | reverse complement strand
GTGGTTGTGGTTGAACCACATGAACTCGTGCGCGGCCAGCAGGAACAGCACCACCACCGGCATCGCGATCGCCGCCTCGGTCATCGCCTGTGCACGGGCGTCGTCGAGCAGCCGCCTCACCGGGCCCATCGTCCGTATTACGATCTTCCTGAGCTTTCTCATGCCTTCTGCTCCCTAGTGCGGAAATAGACTGCGCATAACCGAGTTGAACGTCGCAACAAAACCACTGCTCCCACTCTGAACATCATTGAACATTGGGATCTTCTCCAGCACCTCGGTCAGCTCGTGCGAAATCGGCGCCAACCGTGGCCGCCAGTACGGATTGAAGAGATTGGGCCACTGATTGCGCTGGGCCGAATTGATGTAGACACACTCGGCCCGCGACAGCACGCCAAAGCCTCGCCCGTCGAACATCCGATTTCCGCCCCCATCGTCCTGGGCAGAGAACATCCACTGGCCTAGGCCGAAGTTCTTCAGCCCGAACTGGTAGGGCATCGTCAGATAGGTCATGTGGGAGACCTTGCGGTTGTCGGTCGTCCATTTATAGTCGTGCCGCGCGCTGACATCGCTCTCCACGGACGAATCGAGCTCCCACCAGGTCATCCCCTGACGGTCTCCCGCCCTCTCAGGAAGGCTCGTGTCATTGCCATCAATATCCCAACGCTTTACAGCCTTGCGATCATCGTCTGTGAAGAAACCACCGGTATACGTGTCAAGGTCGCGGCCCGCTGTGGTGACGCTCCAGAACACATGCCACCAGACCAGAACCGGCCGATCAGCGTAAAGCGCGCCTGAGATGGAATCGGCAAGCCCACTCATCATATCGTCGAGCTCGTTGGCCGAGTCCTCCATCTCCTCTGCTGCCTCCTCGGCCTCTGGAGCCCTCGCCTTGACCGCCTCGGCCCAGGCCTTGGCGTCGTCGGCGCTATCGAATTTCCAGGCGCTGCAGGGCAAGTCCTCCCACTCGGTGTACGGATCCG
>CAZANL010000192.1:0-8056 GCA_964486115.1 uncultured Planctomycetota bacterium | reverse complement strand
GGGTGTACACTGGCCTGGCCAAAGCTTATTACGGGCTGGATCAACTGGCCAAGGCGCGAATCATGGTGCGTGAGGCTCTCACCTTGAAGCCGAACTACGCTCCGGCCAAGCGATTGGCGGCAAAACTGGGCCGATAACCCACCCGGCAAGCCAGCCAGCGGAATCAGCAAAACCTCTTTCCCTGGCTAAATTTAGCGCGAATTCCACCGGATTGTTTTGCCCTTGACGGCCCAACCGGAGATTCAGTACACTGGTCCGCCACTACCGCTGTGAACCTCACAGTTGTGTGCAGGGGGGGCTAGTTGTCTCTGATAATTCAGTACTGCGAAAAGTGCGGCGAACGGGTGTCGAGCGAGGACATCCAAGCCGGCGTTGCGCTGCACTATAGGGATGAGAGTTACTGCAAAGCTTGCAAGGACCTCATTCTGCCCGAACTCGAGCAAGACCCCGAGTTCCAGAAGTTCCAGGCCCAGCAGAAGCACTCCAACCGCGCCGCCTCTCCTTCCGTCAGGCGACGCGCCTCCAGTTCGGGTGCCTCGGAGAGTTCTCGGGGAGCCAAGAACAACGCCAGCCAGCGCCAATCTGGCGGGAGCAGCCGAAGGGGCGGGGGACGCCGCAATTCCGGAGTGACGAATCTGGCGTCCCCGAGTTCCCGCAAGGCAAGCGGTAAGGCCAGCACCGAAGACAACAACTTGACCTACATCGTCTGCGGAGTGGGCGCACTGATCGTGATCATCGTTATCGCCATCATGATGAGCAGTGGGGACGACGCCACCGAGGAGGTATCGGAAAGCAAGACGAACAAGAGCTCGACGACCGCGCCCGGAGGCAACACCTCGACCACGACAGGGCCTGCTAAAACACCCAAGCAGACCCCGAAGAGCAACCCGCTGGAGCGAAAATTCCGCAAGCTGCTGGCCTATCGAAAGCGCAACCCCGACAACCACAAGTCGTTCCTCGGGCAACTGGCGCAGTACCTCGAGGAGGCTCGCGGAACAGAGCACGAGCGGCTGGCGATGGACCTCCGCAAAAAGGTGCGGGCCTCGCTGAACGATGAGGCTCAGCGGACCTTCGCGACACTCAAGAAGATGGCCGATCAGCTCGTCTCGGAGGGCAGCTTCCTGCTTGCCCTGGAGAAGTGGGACGACTTCAGTCCAGAGTTGCGGACACTCGATTGGGTCGCCAAGATCGACCTCGAGAAAAAACAGATAGAGCAGCTCAAGAAGCGGCAGGAGGAAAACAAGTTCACCCGCGGGACCCCACCACCAGGCGGCGAAACGGTCGAGATCTTCAACGGCAACTCCCTCGCCGGCTGGTCGATCCAAGGCCCGAAGAACAGCTGGTCGGCCCATTCGGGGGTCCTCACGATCGACAACACCGGCAACGGCAAGAGAGGCATGGGCTACGTCTTCCATCGACGGGCCGACAAGAACTACTGGTTCAAGGACTTCTACCTCAGCTTCGAGTGCCAGCTGGGCGCAGGAACGATGAGCGTGCTGGGGCGCATCGCCTCGAGCGCCACCACTCCAGCCCGGTTCGACGCCTACGCCAGCTCTTTCGAGCCGAACAAGTGGTACAAGGCGCACCTGGTGGTACGCGGCAACACCGCCGAGTGGTGGATCGAGAAAGCATCTAGCCTGATGAAGAGTTCCGAGTTCACCGCCACCGAGGGAGCATTCGGAATCAATGCAGAGCCCGGAACCAAGCTGCGCATTCGCGGGCTGTTGATGCGCGTGTTGACACCAGGCAGCAAGGTCCCCCCGCCGACGACAAACCAGCAGCCCGATCCGAGCAATAATACCGCCGGCGACCTTTTCAACGGAAAAGACCTGAAGGGGTGGAGAGTGCGTGGGGGGTGGAAAGTCGTCGACGGCGTGATAACCGCCGACGGCAGTCTCAGCGATAAAACGAGCATGCTGATCAAGGGGGGCGCCTCCTGGAAAGACTACAAGCTGACCTTCGAGGTGAAAGCGGTCGGCGGGGACCTTTCGGCGTTCGTTCGTGTGGGAACGAACGCCGGGAGCGGAATCAAGTTCAACGAGAAACTGTTCCCCAACAAGAACAGCTGGTACAAGATGGAGCTTACGGCTCGGGGCGATACGATCACATTCCACATGCCGTTGACCGGCCAGAAACAGGATTTCAAGGCCAGGACGCAACAAGGTCAAATCGGATTCGCAGTCAAGAAAGGGAGTTCCTGCCTGTTACGAAACATCAGGGTGACTCTTTTGAAAGAGTGAGCGGGCAGATCACGCCCAATGCTCAGGAGGCGCGGTGAGCGAACACGCTCAACCAACAGCGGAAAACGGCGGAGGACCGCCCGACTCACGGCAGATGGTGGAAATGCTGGATGACGCCTTGCGCACAGCCAGAGAAGCGCTGAACGACATCGGCAGCGCCAAGCATCTGTACGCCGAGTTCTTGGACGAGGTCAAGCAGCGGTGCCGGCAACTTGCGGTTACCGAAGAAGAATTCCGCGAAACCGCTGACACGGTCGTACGCGACATCCTCGAACCCGCCGAGACCTCGCTCGAAGAGATTCTGTCGATCAAGAAATCGCTACAGAATGAACTGGAGCAGTTTTCCGGACGAGTCGCCACCACCGCGCGCTTACAGGCTGAACTGGGGAAGGGAAAAGAGCGGATCGAGCGGATTCAGAATGAAAAGGAACAATCCGAAGCTCGCATCGCGGCGCTCGAGCGGGAAAATCAGCAAGGCAAAAAGGAACTCGATAACGTAAAGGCACGTCATGCGGTGGACGCCGAGGAATTGATAGCGCTGCGCAGCGATATCAAGGAGCTTCGTGAGGAAATCGTGGCTATCAGAGAAGATCGGGATCGATTCCGCACCATGCTGGGCAGCGTCCGAACTGCACTTCAGGCAGGAGGACAGATCGACCAGGGCAATTTGCCCGACGTATTGGGAAACGAAGGCTAGACGAGGCGGAGATGATGCGCCACAATGTCTTCGCGCGGTGTACATAAGACATGTGAGGAGTGGCTTTCGCCGAGGGAAACCGGTCCGGAATGCGCACTAGAAAAGACGATCACACCCGGCTTTCTGCCGGCCAGCGCTGGACCGAAAACACATCCCCCGAGCGATCTCTCGCTTCGCCAGAAGACACCGGCCGCGGCCCAATGAACAAAGAGCAGTTAGACCAAGCACTGACGAGAGCGGAAACGGCGATCGGTCGAATCCAGCAAGCCCGGGGGAAACTCACCGGCAAGCTATCCGAACTCGACCAAATCCGCACATCCATGCCGGACGAGGACTGGGCACCGCCCAACGGCCAGATGGAGTCCGCATTGCTTCGTGCGATCGAGGCGGTGCGAAGCATCGAACAGGCCCGAGATCAGCTGGCGGCACGAGAAACCCAGGAGGTCGCACCCGCACCAGCGCCCGAGCCCGCACCGGCGCCCGAGCCCACACCGGTGGCGCCGTCCAAGCTAGAGCAACTTCGCGAGGTTCTCAACCGGGAGTTGACCAGCGCATCAGCGCCGGCCCCCCATCAAACGCCGGCCGAACCCGACCCGGATCCTTCGCGCTCCCTCCAGCAACTCGACAGCGCCCCACAGCAGCCGTCCGAATTCCCGGATCGCCTGCCCCCGACACTGCCAGCCAGCCTGCCGGTAGCCGAAGAACAGCTGGAGCTCGGCTTGGTTCGTCGACGACTGGCTGCCCTGGAACAGACTCGTGAGATGCTCGAGCGTGAACTGAACGACGAGCAGAAGAACTCCCGTCGGCTGACCAAGCGCACCTCGACGCTGGAGTTGATGCTTCAACAGCAGCGAATGGAAACCGACAAGCTGCTGGCCGAGCAGAAAAACTGGGAACTCAATGCACCCAGCCGAGAAGAGGATCGGGAGCTGATCGCACAACTCCGGCAACAGATCGCATCCCTGGAAGATCTCGGCGCGGACGACCCCAAG
Source organism: uncultured Planctomycetota bacterium (assembly GCA_964486115.1). GTDB lineage: Bacteria > Planctomycetota > JACQVV01 > JACQVV01 > CAZANL01 > CAZANL01. Next base: position 4,127 of record CAZANL010000192.1, on the reverse strand, counting down.
CGCCAGCGCTTGGAGCAGCAGCTGTCCGAGACGATCGAAGGCCGCAACAAGCTCGAGCAAGCCCTCTCGTCGTCGAAGGAAACGCTGATGCGCGTGCTGCGGGCCAAGGTCGACCTGGAAGTCAACCTGCGGACCCTGCGGGAACAAACACGTCACCTGGCCGGGCAGGAGGAAGAACTCGAGAACCTGCGGCAGGAACGCGGAAAGTCGGAGAACGAGATCTCCTCGCTCAAGAGCTGGCTGGAGACGACCATCAGTTGTCGCGATCAGCTGACCCAAGAACTAGAGCAAGCTCAGTACGATATGAGCGAGCGGCTATCCTCCTTTTCCGGTATCACGTCCGAGCTGGAAGGCCTGCGTGTCTCGCTCGAGGAGGAGCGCCAGGAAAAGCACGAGACGATCCAGAAGCTGGTGATCCTCGAGAAGCGGCTGGAGAAGAAGTACCCCGTAGCGGGGCGCAAGATCCTTCAGACCTTCACCACGACGGAGGACAGCACCGGCGACGTAGGCGAAGCCTTGGCGACACACTTCGACTATCTGTTCAACTTTCGCCACGGCTACCCCTTCCTCGACCTGAACAACCTGCGCAGCCTGGCCCGGAAGTTCATCCGTGCGATTCGCACCGACCCCGGCACGGCGCTCGACTTGAAGTACTACTCCACCAACGGTTACCTGAAGGAGCACGCCTTCAACGTGGCGCGAGTCGCGATCTATCTGGGAATGCAGAAAGGCTACCGCGACTCGACCCTCGAGCTCCTCGCCCTATGCGGCCTGCTGCAGGACATCGGCATGCTGACGGTCTCCGAGTCCGTGTTCAAGCGGGGCGGCCGACTCAAGAAGAAAGAGATCCTCCAGATACGCAGACACCCAGTGCAGAGCGTCAACCTGTTCGAGGAGATGGCCGTCGAAGGCGACCTGGTCAGCGAGCTGGTGTCGACCGTACTACGAGAACACCATGAACGTGAGGATGGCAGCGGGTACCCTCACGGCAAGAAGAGCAGCGAGATCCACGATTTCTCGAAGGTGCTGCTCATCGCGGACAACTATGCCGCGATGATCGCTCCACGCGTCTATCGCAAGAGCCAGTTGCCGCACGACGTGATGAAACGGTTGATTCAGGGCAGCCAGCAAGGCAAATACAACAAGGGACTGCTTCAGACCTTCGTCAGCGCCATGTCACTGTACCCCATTGGCAGCTTCGTCAAGCTGTCCTCGGGAGAAACCGCCAAGGTCGTCGCCTCCAACCCGGAAACCCCCAAGCGCCCGGTGATCAAGCTCGTGACCAACGAGAAGGGCGAGCCTGTTTTCCAGCCGATGTACCTCAACCTACACCAGGAGAAGGAGGTGGAGGTCCTCCGTGCCGTTCGCGGCGAGTAAGCGTAACAAGCGCCGCCCGCTCAAGACGTTCATCTCTGGTCCAGAGAACAAGGTCGCTTGGTCGGCAATCTGCCACCTGATCGAAAACCCGGCTTACCTGCCGCCACCCGTCGTGCTTCACGGCCCGCCCGGAAGTGGGAAGTCGCATCTGCTTGCGGGTATCTCGCGCGAGTTGCGCAAACGTCATCCGACGATCCTGCAACAGCACTTCACCGCTGACCGTCTGACACGCGCCAATCAGGCGGCTAACTATCGACGCCAGGTGACAGAATTCCGCAACGAGCTCGAGTCGCTCGATCTGCTGCTGGTCGACGGGCTCGATCGGCTCTCCAACCGAAAGAGCACTCAGCGGATGCTGTCCCATGCGGTCGAGTCGATCCGAGAACATGGCGGACAGGTCATCCTCACCGCGCGCAGCACCCCACGCTCGATCGAAGGCCTGAGTCCCGACCTGGCCAGCCGGCTACACCAGGGCGTTCTGATCCGCGTCGACCCGGCCAGTTCCGAAACCCGGCTGATCTTCATCCAGCGCGAATTTCGTGCTCGTGAAATCCGGCTACCTTCGCCACTACAGGACACGATCGTCGACAACATCCAGGATCCCGGCCAGCTCGAAGCGATCTGCGAGATTCTCCAGCACCTGATGCAACGAGGCCGGACGATCAACCGCGCCCTCATCGACGAGGTCCTCTCTCGCCATGCGCCAGGCACCGCCCCCGGCCGGATCAGCCTGACCACGATCTGCGCACTGCTCGAGCGCCAACGTGCGCTCGAGCCCGACACGCTCACGCAGCGGGGAGGCCCCAGAGAGCGGGCAGCGGCCCGACGCCTGGCGCTGCTGCTGGCCCACGAGCAGGGCGTCCAGCGCAACGAGCTGGCCACTCACTTCAATCTCAAGCCGGGTTCTGTTTCGGCCGCCCTGCGCAAGGTGCGCACCGAGATCGACAACGACCTCCAGCTAGCTACCGAGATCGAGCAGTTGCGCTCGACTCTGGGGCGGACTCCGCCAGCCTGCCTGCCATAACGCCCGCCACCGGGCGGCGTGGCGCGAGATCCCCGTCCTCGCCCAGCGGTGGGCGCGACGTCGCCCAGAATCATCAGCGGTAACCGCGGGTCGGCACGCATCACCCCCGCTGACCCACATCCTGCATCCAGGCGGATTCACGCCACACAGAAAGCCCGCCCCCGGTGCAAGCTGTCAAGCCACCCTATCCTCCGACGGTGCACATCAGGATGCCCGGGAGATGGACGAGGCTGGGATTTGCCTCCATCTTCAACAGCTTGGGCGCCAGCAAGTGGGTCTTCTTGTGAGTCACGAACCAGGGTGGCTTGGGCCACATTCGGAACGGACCCCAGACGACACTCTTCTGCGGTCGATCGAACATCAGGGTATTGTGCACCACACCGATGCCACTCTGGATGTCATCGTAGGTGTGGCCGGGGTAGGCCCCCCAGGTCGTGGACCCTAGCGCATAGCTCATCGCGGGCCAGTGGTTGACGGCCACGCTACCATACCGCAGCCGGGCAATCTCATCCTCGAGCCGCTCCCCCAGTTCCTGGGCGGTGGCTGGGTGAACCAGGATACAACAGTTCAGGGTTCCCCAGAGCGTGTCATTGGCGAAGTCGACCGCCTGGTGCAAGAACTCGGCGGCGTCGGCGGCCTCCAACGTGGTCTGTCCGGTCACACCGCAAAAGGACTCGGTGGTGAAACAGATCTCCTCCGGGTCATTGGCGTCCAGATCCGGAAACAAGGTCCAGGGCAGAACTCCCTCGCTCTTCTCTCCAATCGGCCATACATCGCGGTGACCACTGACGAAACGATCATAACGATCCTCTGCGCCTGGATAGTAAGCCGGCCGCTGGGGCGCAATCGCCAGCACCTCACGCAGCTGGCTCATCAGGGCTGCCCCCTTGTTCCATCCCTCCTGCAGAACGATGAGCTTGGCGGCGTTACAGTTGAACCCGCCGTTATTGACCATCTGGGTCGCGATGTTCTCGGCATGAAAACGAATGTCCGAATCGCTCCAGGGGCCTGGAACCACCAGAACCGGGCTGACATTCCCCAGCTCGCTGGTAATCCGCTTGTCGAGGCGAGGCTGGTTGGCTTGCTTGGCCTGCGCCCCCTCCTCCCCCGGCCCGAACACGATCACGTCATGCGTCCGATCGGATCCGGTGATGTGGATCTCCTCGATCGCGGGATGCTGACACAGGTACTCACCGACATCGCCCCCTCCGTACACGATCCGGATGAAGCCGTCGCGCACCAGCGATGAGAACGCGCCCTCGATGAACGGACCGAGATACTCATTGACCGGATTGAGCTTGTAGAGGCAGACCTGCCCCTCGATGAACAGCTTGTAGACCATGTCGAGCGGGCCGATGCTGGCCACGTTTCCCGCACCCAGCACCAGCGCCAGGCGTCCAACCGGATCGGTCTGCCTGTAGAAGCCCGCCATCGATTCCGCCAGGTTCTGAGGAGTGATCTGGGGGTCCATCCAGACGTCCGCTCGCCAGTCCTTCCACATCATCTTGTCCAGCTGCGAATGCGGGAAGACCTCGACGACCACCTGACCGTCGGCCCGCTGCCGCACCGCGCCGGGCTTGAGCTTTGGGGCGCCGTCACTGGCGACCTGCCGGAGACTCTCCAGGGTCAGCCGCATCGTGCGCACGCTGACCACGGGGCCCCCCATCCATTCCTCCCCGGAAATGGGCGCGTCCGCGGCCAGCCCTTTTGCCTGAAGCGCAGCAGC
>CAZANL010000191.1:0-8088 GCA_964486115.1 uncultured Planctomycetota bacterium | reverse complement strand
CTCCAACCCGGACTGCGTTACGGAACAGCGCCAGGCCGTCGCCAGGCTCCCGCCCGGCGCCCCGGGTCCACTGCGGATGGTGATGTCGGCTGACGTATCGTTCCGGGTGGGGCATCATCCCAAGCACCCGACCCGTGGCATCACAAATGCCCGCAATGTCGCCGACCGAACCGTTAGGATTTGAGGGATATCCGCACTCTGAGCCGTTCTCTCCAAGGTAGCGCAACACGACCTGACCGGACGCCTCTAACGCCTCGATCACCTCCGGCGGCGCGACGAACTTTCCCTCGCCATGCGCCACGGGCAGGTCCATCCGCATGCCTTGCTCAAGCAATGGAGACTTGTCGCTGGTCACTTCTAACTGGATCCAGCGGCACTCGAAACGATCCGAATCGTTGTCGGTCAGGGTCACGTTCTGCTGCATCGCCGAGCACCCGTTTTCGGCTCTCAGCAAGCCCATCTTGACCAGCACCTGAAAACCGTTGCAGACTCCGATCACAACTCCACCACGGGCGACGAATCCCTGCAGCCCGTCTGCCAGATGGGCCGCCAGTTCGTTGGCCAAGACCTTCCCCGAAGCAACGTCGTCGCCATAGCTGAACCCACCCGGCAACATCAATACCTGGAACTGATCCAGCAGCGATGGCTGCTCGATAACCCGGCGGACGTGCACCAGTTCTGTCTGCGCGCCTGCCAGCGCGAGAGCGTGGAGCGCTTCTTTGTCACAGTTTGTACCAGCAGCCCGCAAGACGATGGCTCGTGTCATCTCTGATATCTTTGTTAAAGCATTAAATATGGAGAATATGAAGAAAACAGCCCCTCACGCGGCGGACAATTGGCCACCCGGGTTGTTTCTTACTCGCAGTCTTCCGACGCAGCGGCTCTCTCCCACGCACCGCGCCGGCACGACCAACAAACATAAGCCACACAACTTCAATAGTTTGCGGCATCCACCCAGTTTATTCGACTCCCGATTTGGACATCGTGTGTCAGTTCTACGTGCCTGACCAATGGGACTTCGATTTCCGTCCCCGGCACAGACGGGCAGCGCCTAGCCGTAAGACCTGTTCAAGGTATGGAAAGCCTGCGCAATCCGCTCCAGGCTGACCTCCACCAGATCTGCACCCTCCCGGCTGATCCGGATCTGCTCACCGTCCGTGACCTGTCCGATCCGCCCCATCGGTAATCCCCCGAACAGGACTTCGAATGCCTCGCCATGGTCAGACGCCACCTCGACGAGGAACCGGCTAGCGGACTCGCTGAACAGTAGCTCGTCGTCTCGCAGCACTCCCTCGACCGGAACCGCCTCGAGGGCTACTTCAGCCCCCAGGCGACCAGCCATCGCCGATTCAGCCAGGGCCACCGCCAGCCCACCCTCTGAAAGGTCGTGGCAGGCCCTGACCAGGCCTGCCTGCATTGCCTGATGGACCGCGGCAAACAGTCTTGGGGCTCGCTGGGTGTCGACCGCAGGAACCTCCCCGCCGTCTGCGCCTACCACCCGGTAATAGTGTGAGCCCCCCAGCTCGCGGGACGTCTGGCCTACCAGATACAGCAGGTTTCCCGGCTCCTTGAGGTCCATGGAGACCACCCGAGCCACGTCTGGCACGTGGCCGATCCCCGAGATCAGCAGCGAGGGGGGGATGACCAGCCGCTCTTCGCCAGCCAGGAACTCGTTGTTGAGGCTGTCCTTACCGGAGATGAACGGTGTGGCGTAGGCCAGGGCGACATCATGACAGGCCAGTGCCGCCTGGACCAGCGCGCCCAGTTCCTCCGGGTGGTCGGTATTGCCCCAGGAGAAATTGTCCAGGATCGCGATCCGCTGTGGGTCGGTGCCGACAGCAACGAGGTTGCGCACCGCCTCGTCGATCGCGCAAGCTGCCATCCGATAAGGGTCCAGACGGCCGTACTCCGGGTTCATTCCACACCCGACGGACACCCCGTCGGCAACGTCTCGCACCGGACGGATCACCGCCGCGTCACCCGGACCGTCACCGCAGGCGCCGACCAGAGGCTTGAGCACACTCAGCCCCTGCACCTCGTGATCATACTGCCTGACGACCCATTCCTTGCTGGCAACGTTTGGCGCAGCAAGAATATCGAGCAGCACGTCAACCAGGCTCGTCGGTAAATCGACGTCACTGTCCGGCAGATCCGGACGGGTCCAGCAGGCCTGCCGCAGTTGCTGGGGCAGACCGTCGTGCAGAAACCCCATTTCCAGATCGGCCACCACCTGGCCGTCGTAGCGCAATACCAGTCGGCCGCTGCCAGTGAACTCGCCGATGTCGGTCGCCTCGACCCCTTCCATCTGACAGATCTCCTGCAAACGGGACACCTTCTCGCCCGGCACCGAGAGCACCATCCGCTCCTGCGCCTCGCTGATCCAGATCTCGTCGTAGGTCAGACCATCGTACTTCAGCGGAACCCGCTCGAGATGCACTTCGGCGCCCAGCACCTCGCCCATCTCGCCGACAGCCGAGGAGAGACCGCCTGCACCGCAGTCGGTGATCGAGGTGTAGAGCCCCTCGTCGCGCGCAGCCAGCACCGCCTCGACCACCTTCTTTTCCTCGATCGCATTACCGATCTGGACCGCTCCCGAGCTGGTCATCTCGGAGTCGGTCGATAGCTCGATCGAGGAGAAAGTCGCACCGTGGATGCCATCTCGACCAGTCCGCCCGCCGAGCACCAGGATGTGGTCTCCGGTCCGTGGTTCCTTGAAGCTGGCGTCGGCCGGCAAAATGCCCACACACCCGCAATACACCAGTGGATTGCCGATGTAGCCCCTGTCGAAAAACAGGCCCCCGTTGGACGTCGGAATCCCCATACGGTTGCCATAGTCGCGAACCCCCGAGACCACTCCCCTGAGCACTCTCAGCGGGTGCAACGCGCCTGCCGGAACCTCCTCTCGCGGGAGATCGGGCGGTCCCAGACAGAAGACATCGGTGGTCATGATCGGCCGAGCGCCGAGCCCCGTCCCGAGTACATCGCGGATGACTCCACCGACCCCCGTCCCCGATCCGCCATAGGGTTCGATCGCGGACGGGTGGTTGTGCGTCTCGACCTTGAAACACAGGTTCCAGCCCGGCACGAACTCGATGATGCCGGCGTTGTCGACGAAAACCGACACACACCACGGCAACTCGAGTTGACGCGTGACGGCCATCACCGTTTCCTTGAGCAGGTTCTCGAAGCGCCGCCCCTCGAACTCGATCGGGTGAGTCAGCGTCTTGTGCTTGCAGTGCTCCGACCATGTCTGAGCCAGGGTCTCCAACTCGACATCGGTAGGCTCCCGGCCGATCTTCGCGTAGTGAGCCTGGATCGCTTGCATCTCGGCCAACGTCAGAGCCAGACAAGCCTCCTTGCTGATCTGCTCCAGGCGAGCATCGGCAACCGAGACCAGCGGGATCTCCCGCCGCTCGAAAGGACGCTGCGGCGCTCGTGGCTGAGGCGTCAGCCGGTCTGCCCCCGGTAGGATCTCCTCGATCGTCTCGTTGGCCAGAACACGGCCCGCCGCGGCCAGTTCCGACTCCCCCATCCCGGCGTCGACGTGATAGCGCACGGCGCGCGCGACACGCTCGACCGGAATACGCAGGTCCGCCAGCGCCTTGGCCACGGACTGTACAGCCGGGTCCATCACGCCTGGACGGCGACGCACCGTGAGCGTGGGTTTCCCCTCGAAGCCAGCCGGTGGGGTCGGCTGGAGCGACCAGAGTTCGGTCACCGGGTCGGAGAGCAACTCACCAGCAGCCTGTGCCGCCATCTGCTCGTCTAGTTCGCCTTCCAGGAGATAGATCCGAACCGTCCGAACGGCCGCGATCCCGGAAATGCCGAGATCGACCAACCGACGATGTGCCGCTTCTCCTGCTGAGTCGTGATGACCGGGACGGGTGGAGACCTCGATCTGCCAAAGCATGGTCAGGAGGACCTCAAGAAACAACATGGTGTGTCAGCCCACTGACTATCGGGCTATATCAAGGGTGGGGACCCTATCATTGGCTCGCGCCACTGTCAAGCCGGCGGCATCCTCCCCACTTCGTCCCCCGAGGCGACCTGCGGCCGATGTCAGACCCGTCGAACCGGGCCACCCGAATCGCTCGTTGGACCCTGACGATTTCGCAGGACGGACTCCAGCGTGCGGCCCGCCTGCACACCAGGCAGATGACCTCCCCAGACGATCGGCCAAGGCGAGAGCGGTCGGATTGCCAGGCGGCTAGAGGCTGGGAGTGGAGACCCTCGGCAGCCGCTTTACGCAGAGCACCTTGTTGCCTTGCTCACTCCAGATCACACTGTCCATGATCTTCTCGACCAGCCTCAGGCCCAAACCACCCGGTCGCTTCCCCTCGGCCTTGCGCTGTTGCTGCAAGGCGAGCAGATTCTGCAGGCTCTCGCCCCCCGAGGGCTCGAACCCGCTTCCTTCGTCTTCGATGCGCAGCATCACTTCCTCGGGAAACATACAGAAGGTGATCCGGATCTTACGCTCCAGATCTCCTTCGTTTCCCCAGTCCACCGCATTCTGTCCGAGTTCCTCCACCGCCAGACGCAGATCGCGCTGAGTCTTTTCGTCGAATCGGGTCTTGAAAAGCAGGTCGCAGAACCGCTGGAAGCGGCGTAGGAAACCCTTGTGCGAGGGCGCAGTGAGCTCGACCCAGCCCTCCAGGGGCACCCACAGGTCCATCCTGCCACTGGGTTCCTGTCCTGACAGTGCCCGCTCGACCACGCCCGCCAGCTCACTCACATCGAACGGCTTGGTCAGGTAGTCGAACACGCCATGCGTGAAGCACGAGCGGGCTGATTCGGCATCGCAGTAGGCCGTGAGGACGACTACTGGCATTTCTGGGTAGCTGGCATGCGCCAGCCGAACCAGTTCGTCCCCATCCATTGCTCCGGGCAGTTTACGGTCGGTCAACAGCAGGTCGAATTCCTGCTCCTGGAGCAGTCGCGCACCTTCGTCGGCCCGGCAGACGTCTACGACATGATGCCGAGAAAGCGTCTTTCGAATGATCGAGCGAACGAGTTCTTCGTCCTCGACCACGAGAATCCGTGAGCCCTCCATGCGGTACATGCTAACGGTTTCCGGATCAGGTATCAAGATCAGCAATTTGTGCGATGCGCTAGCCGACACTCGACCCGCCAGGTAGAATGGCGAGGTGACGAACAATTACGACCTCGGCGACAAACCCAGCTTTGAAATAGCTCGGGTCACCCCGACCCAGGTAGCTGCACTGCCGGAGGACTACACCCAGCGCATTGTCATCATCACGTTGCATGACGGCGGAGGAATCCCCGAAGAGTTCCTGAACTGCCGCATTGACAACAAGTTGCTCCGCAAGCGGTACATCCTGGAGCGAGACTGGGGCGCCAATCTGATCGCCAAATTTCTCGCCCAAGCCCTGGGGCTCGAGGGGTACGCCCGGATCAACATTGCTCGCGTACTGCTCGACTTCAACAGGTTCCCGGGAACCACACCACCCGGCACGCGGGACCCCCTGGAACGCCTATCGATCCACACACCATTCGCCGAGACGCTCGACCACGCCGCCAAGACGCTGCTGCTAGAACGCTACTATGATGCGATTTCACTGCAGATGGAGCAAGCTTGCGCGGACAAGCACTTGATGCTCTGTGTCCACACCTACGACGAGCACAACCCCAGCCTGACCCGACGCCCCGACCTGAGCCTGATCACACGCGCGGCATGCTATCAGCACGACGCTCGAATGCCGTTCGCGCTGTTCGACCCGATGTACCCAGACGTGCTCGGAGAGTCCTCCTGTAGCCGAGTCCTGCGAGACCGGATCTCGCTCAACCTCGAACGCTCGGGCTTTCGGGTCAGCCACAACCACCCATACCCGCTACCCGTCGGCAGCCTGGAGGTGCGCTCGCAGGTCTGGTACTTCTTCCGCTATCTCCGCGAGCGGTTCGAGCAGGCCCATCCTGCATCAATCGACCTGGCTCCCTATCACATGGTCTGGACCATGCTGCTCAACACCAACCTCCGTCTGCAAGAGGCGGAGACTCTGAAAGGATACCTCCACCGCTATCACCGTGTGGAAGGTGAAGATCTTGACCGCCTGCGCGCCGCACAGCGGGCCTACAGTGAAATCTGGAGCTTCGCTCACCAGACGGAGGTGGTTGCCGATTACCGCAGATCGATCGACCGGCCCAGTTCCCTCTCGCTGGAGGTGCGCAAGGACCTGTTGTGCCATTTCGACTCGAAGACTGGCGAGCCACTGGCGCGAACCCGTCAGATGGAACAACGCGCAACCGAAATCGCCCAGGTGATCGCCGGAGGCATCCGCACGTTCCTCGACACCGACCGAGACGCCTCGAGCAAGACACGCCGCTGGCGCGCGAGTCAGGCCAGCCCGGACGACTCCTGAAGCAGATCGCAGGGGCGGCCAATCCGCTCGGCCACGGACCGAGGGGTTCGACCGGACCCGTCTCGGCGTGCCCGCTAAGTCTTCAGCAGGGCCCGGATCTGCTTGATCAACTCGGGTAACTTGGCCGTCGCGGCCTGCTGCCGCAGCGTCTCCATCAGAGGCCGCGCTGGAGTGCCGAACAGCACGCTCTCCGATTCGACGGCGGCATTCGACAGGACGCCGGACTGCGCCCCGATCTGCACCTTGTCGCCGATCTCGACGTAATCCGCTATGCCGACCTGACCGGCCAGCACGCAGCCGGCCCCGATCGTCGTCGACCCCGCTACACCCACCTGACTGCACAGGATCGAAAGCGGTCCGATTCGAACGTTGTGACCGATCTGCACCTTGTTATCGATCTTGCAACCGGCCCCGATGCGTGTCTCACCGATCGTCGCACAGTCGATCGTCGTGTTGGCACCGATCTCGACATCGTCCTCGATCACCACCCGCCCCACCTGAGGAATCTTCCAGTGCTTCATCTCGTGGAACAGATACCCGAAGCCATCCGAGCCGATCACGGTCCCGGCGTGCACCGTCACACCATGTCCCAGCTGGGTGTTCTCGTAGAGCACGACGCGCGGGAAGAGACGACACTCCCCACCGATTCTCACCCCCGTGGCAATCGAACAACCATGGCCGATGATCGTACCCTCGCCGATCTCGACGTCGGGCCCGATCAGCACCTGCGGTCCGATGGCGACGCCCTGACCCACCCGTGCACCGGGATCGATGATCGCGGTGGGGTCGATCCCGGGCTCGATCGGACGGGGTGGGAAAAGAGCTCCGAGCACCTGCGCCATGGCCAGCTTGGGCACCTCGGCACAGATCCAGTCGGTCAGCCCCTCCACCACCATCCCCGGCCCGATGACCGCCATCTGCGCCCGGGTCGCTGGCAGCGGGTCGCCAAACAGAAAGGTCAGCTGGTCAGGACCGGCCTCGTTGGGACAGGAAACCTGCTCGACCAGCCGCTCGGGATTACCTTCGAGGGTGCCATCGACCAGTTCGGCGAGGGCGGACAGCGTTTTCGGTTTGATCACCTTCATACTGACGATTTTAGCTGAAGTCTTGGCTGAGAAAAACGGTCCAGTTCGATCGACTACCGGAAGAGGAAACCCGCAACCCACCCTCAACATCGGATGACGGCAAGGGGGCAAACCCTTATAATGCCCCGCGCATGATTCCCCGGCTGCTGACCCTGCTGATGGTCCTTTGCGTGGCTAGCCCGCTGACTGCGCAGCAACGCGACAAACAGTCCCGGCTTCGACCACGGCGTAACGTCACCGACGAGAAGCTGGGCAAGCTGCTGGCTGACCGGAGCGACATCAAGCAGCTCGTCCTCAGCGGCTGCAACAAGCTGACCGACAAGGGGCTGGCTGAGTTGGAGCAGCTGAGTCGACTCGAGCACCTGGAACTGACCGGCCTGCGCCGGATCACCGACAAGGGGCTGGCTCACATCAAGGGCCTGCGCACACTGAAAATTCTCAGCCTGTCCCGCTGCAGGCTGCTGACCGACAAGGGGCTGATCCATCTGGGAGGCCTCCGCGAGCTGACGCGCCTCGAACTGGGGGGCCTGAACCAGATCACAGATGCAGGCCTGACGCCTCTGTCCCGGCTGGCGAAACTGCGTGTGCTGAACCTCTCCAGCTGCCTGCAGTTGACCAACACCGCA
>CAZANL010000190.1:0-8110 GCA_964486115.1 uncultured Planctomycetota bacterium | reverse complement strand
AGAGTTGCTGGAGCTGTTCAGTCTCGGGATCGGCAGCTACACCGAACAGGACGTGAAGGAGACGGCTCGGGCCTTCACCGGCTGGCACATCAAGGGCGGCGAGTTCTACTTCGACGCCAGGCAACACGATACGGGAGTCAAGACGCTCCTGGGCCGGAGCAGTAACTTCGGCGGCGAAGGGGTGCTCGATCTGATCCTCGAGCAGCAAGCCTGCGCTCACCACCTCGCCCGCAAGCTATTCCGCTTTTTCGCCTTCGAAGGGGCGGATGCGAAACTGCTGGTGCCGCTGGCTCAGCGCATTCGGCAGGACGGCTATCAGCTTGGGGGGGCGCTGAGGATGCTGTTCCGCTCGCGCATCTTCTATTCCAGTTGGTCTCGACTGCACCAGATCAAGAGTCCTGCCGAGTTCGTCATCGGCACCGTGCAACGGCTGATGGCCCGGGTCGATCCTCCCGGGCTGGCCGGCGCGATGGCCGGCATGGGCCAGGACCTGTTCTTTCCCCCCAACGTCAAGGGCTGGGACGGCGGAAAGGCATGGATCTCATCGACCCTGTTGTTCGAGCGCCAGGCCTTCGCCAGACAGCTGGTACTGGCCCGGGGCGGTACGCTCGCACTGGGAGCGTCGACCGATCTGCTGGGGCCTCTGGACCAGGCCGGGGTGACCGGCCACCGCGGCGTCGTCGACTTCTATATCGAGCGTTTGCTGCCTGACGGAGTCTCACCCAGCATGCACACGCGCCTGTTGCAGTATTTCGAGAGCACCCGGGGGACGCGACACAGACGAGTCGCGGAGCTGGTCCACCTGATCCTCTCATCACCTGAATATCAGCTATCCTGACCGAGGAGCAACCATGATGAGCCAGAAGACGAGCCGCCGCGAGTTTCTCGCGACCGCGGCCAAGGGGTCCGCGTTCTTGTCCATCGGGTTCGGCCTCCCGGCCCCATTCAGCAACGAGTTACTGGCCAGCGAGACACCCCTCGAAGATACCGGCCGCGTGCTGGTCGTTCTGCAAATGTCGGGCGGCAACGACGGTCTGAACACGATCACACCCTACCGCAACGACATCTACTACAAGAACCGACCCGCTCTCGGCATTGCACGCAGCAAGGCCGTCCGGCTGGACGACGAGTATGGTCTGCACCCGAACCTGATCGCTCTCAAGCCGCTGTGGGATGACGGGGACATCGCGTTCATCCACGGTGTCGGCTATCCCAACCCGGACCGCTCGCACTTTCGATCGATGGCGGTCTGGCACACCGCCCGGCCCGACGTGTCGGAGAATTCCCCGGGACATGGTTGGCTGGGCCGGACGATCGACTCCCAGAAGCTCGCGCGCAAGTCCAAGCTGCCCGCTGCGTTCATCGGCCAAGAACTGCCACTCTCGCTGAGGGCTGCGACCAGCACCGTCCCGGCCATCCAGACCCCCGCCAGTTACGGCCCCGCAGCGGTTTCTGCGAACGAAAAGGTGGCGCTGGGACAGATGATGCGCCGACCCGGAAGAGGCACCGGCAACTCGACGCTCGACTATCTGCGCAAGGCGACGCGCAGCGCGTTCCTCTCGGCGCAGGAACTCTCGCAGATGGCTCGAGACTACAAACCCGCCGTACCGTATCCGGCAACGGGCCTGGGACAGGGATTCAAAGCTTGCGCACAGATCCTCGCAGCCAACCTGGGGGTGCGAATCATGTACCTCACGATCCCGGGCTTCGACACTCATGCCGGCCAGGCACCCAATCAAACGCGGCTGTTCAGCTGGATCAGCAGCGCGGTCACCGCGTTCATCAAGGACCAGAAAGCCCACAAACGGGACAAACAAGTCCTCGTCATGGGTTTCAGCGAGTTCGGCCGGCGAGTCAAGGAGAACCTCAGTGCCGGCACGGACCATGGAGCGGCCGGCCCGATGTTCCTCGCCGGCGGAGCGATCAAGGGGGGATTCCATGGCACCCATCCATCACTCGACAAGCTGGTAGACGGCGACATGGTCTACTCGACGGACTTCCGCAGCATCTACGCCACGGTTCTCGAAGACTGGCTAGGCTTCGATTCCAGGCCGATCCTGGGCCAGCGGTTCAGCAAGCTCGAGCTGTTCTAGGTGATCCTGACCAGACCCACTCGCAAGTCGTGGATGCGCCAAGCAACCCTGCCCCAAGCAACAGCACGGCCGAACGGACACCGAACACATGCCGGCCGGAACGCCAGAGACTGGTCGCCCAGCGGCCAACGCTTATTTGACGGGTGACTGGACCATCACTAAACTCAGTGAGTGCGAACTACCTGGCTCCTTATCATGCTCGCAGCGTGCGCCTGCTGCGGGGACGACGCTCAGCACACGGCGCAAGAAAACACGCCGGCTCCTGCCAACTCAGCGGTACCTCGACCCGCACCGGCTACCCCAAACAGGCTGGCCACCGAGATCCGCCCGCTACCCGACCTGGCCCAGGAAATCGCCCGGCTGGTCCCCGCCCCTGGCGAAGACCGGTTTCTGGCGATTCCCTGGCGCACAGACCTGCTGGAGGCTCGGGATGAGGCGGAGCGGACAGGCAAGCCGCTGTTCATGTGGGTCATGGATGGTCACCCGCTGGGGCTGGTCTGATGCAACGGGCAGGTGGGCCGTGGGCTCCACTTCTCGGACAAGACGATCCAGCGTCGCCTGACCCGGGACTTCATCCCGGTGGCACAGGACTACGCCCACACCGAGCGCCGGCAGCTGACCGACGCGCTCCACACGTTCTACCGCAAGGTCATCTCACAGCGAAAGAAGCTCGACTTCGCACTGGGCTCCCCCGGCGCCACGCAGGGCTATTACACCTTCGACTCTGCGGGCCGGCTGTATGAGGCCTACACCTTCGTCTCGGTCGAACGCGGGAAAGAGACGATCATGCCCGGCATGCTGGATCGGGCGCTGGTCGCCTACCGCCAGAACCCGCCGGAAAGAACTCATACACCAGGACCCCGCAACCCGATTTACCCATCGCCACCCGCCAGCACCCTGATCGCACGGGTCTGAACTCGAATCAGGCCATTACCGAAGGACGCACACCGCATCAACCGCTTCCTCGGGCGAGACTTCCTCTGGATCCCCCAACATGAGCTGGATGAACTGATGGCCGGACGCTTTCCCTGGTCGCTCCAGCAGAGAGTACTGCTGGGCAACCTGCGGGACAATGTCCGCGGGGAGCCCAGACTGTTTTCGGCGTCCCATGTCAGGCGCGCCGAGTTCACGGCCCGCGTCACTCGGCAAGGGTCCATCACCTCAGTGCGGCTAGGCGGCCAATTCCTCGTCTCGGCGCCGGCCGGCAACATGGAGGGTGGCGATGAGGCGCTGATCCCCGCGGGTATCAAGGGAGAACTCGCGGGCGAACTGATCTACGACGGCGACAGCGGACGGCCCATCCGCTTCAGAATGCTGGCGCAATGCCTGGTGTGGGGTGACCACCCAACGACGCCTTGCGCACCCAGCGGGCGATATCCCCTGCGCGTGGGATTTGCGCTGACCGACGATAAAGACCGGCTGGCGACGGTCATCCCGCCCCATGCGGCAGGGACCCACAGCCAGGTCCTGCGTTATCTCAACAGCGGCGCCTGCTTCCGCTGAGACGCCCCCAGAAGCCCTTCAACACGGCTTTCCTGGGCCTTGCCACGGATTCGGCCCACCTTGGGGAGTGCACCCGCACTGAGGGTATTTCCACCCCACATAACGCTTGTCCACGACCGGAAACTGGCCGATAAGGCCCGTCATGACAATCCCGATTTCGATCTCAGAGCTGGTAGAGAAGTTGATCACGCACTTTGAAGGGGAGTACTCCCAGGAGAGCGTCCTTCAGTTGCTGACCGACTATCCTGTCGATCCCGAGACGCTCCAGCCGTACCACCACTTCTGCGAGAACAAGTACACGCGGAACCTGGTGCACGCGCACCAGAAGTTCGAAGTGATGGTGCTCTGCTGGGACCGCGGCGTCGTCAGCGCAATCCACAATCACTGCGACCAGGACTGCTGGATGACTGCCCCCGAGGGCCAGCTGCTGGTGCAGAACTACCGGGTCGTCGATGGTGACGAGCGGGGCGGTCACTGCAGGCTGGAACCGGCAAGCCAGCTCTGGATGACGCCTGAACATCCCGCATTCGTCGACCCTGACATGCCGATCCATACCGTCAGCAACCCAGCCGAGCTAGACCAGCAAACGGTATCGATTCACGTCTACTCCTACCCCTACTCGACCTGCATGATCTATTCCACCGAGAATGATCTGGCCCGGGAAGTGGCGTTGAGCTTCGACACCGAACCCGGCGTCAAGGCCCCAGCTGTCGGATGAACTGCGCCGCGCGGTCTGCCAGCCGCGCAAACAACGACTCCTGATCCACTCCGTCCTTCTTGCGCACCTTGAAGCTGTGGTCTCCACCCTGGAAGACGGCGACACAAGCTCCGGGCAGCCTCTCGGTCACCGAGTGTAGTCGCTCCAGTTCGCTCAGCTTGTCCCGCGTGCCCACCATGAACAGCTGCGGCACCCTGATCCGGCCGAGATGCTCCTTGCGCAACCTGTCCGGTTTGCCCGCGGGGTGGAGCGGGTAGCCATAATACACCAGGCCAGCCGGCTCGAGGCTGCCGTCCGCAGCACCCATCGAGGCATAGCGCCCACCCATCGACTTGCCCCCGATCGCAATCCGCTCGTACCCCAGCGTGCGAGCGAAGCCAAACAGATCACACCAGCAACCTGACAGAACCGCAGGGCGGTCAGGCGCCTTTCGGTTCTGCTCCTTGTAGGGGAAATTGAAGCTGAGCACGGCGACCCCGCGCTGAGCCAGCTCGGTTGCAGTGCGCACGATGAACGGGTGTTGCATACCGGCGCCCGCGCCATGCGCATAGACGTACAGTGACGTCGATTCGGTCTCCGTCTCTGGCCGATAGAGAGTCGCGGAGACCTCGACGCCCCCCTGCAACCCAACGGAAAAAGAGGCGAGTGCTGCCATGCGATGCACTGTTCATGGTAGCGAACAATGGGGACCGTGGCGAGATCCACCAGGCCATTCGAATGGCCTGGTGGGCCAAAAATCCCGGCGGCCTGGCCGCCTGGTCACCGCCAAAACGGCGACCGGACCGAGCCCGTAGAGGAACTCGGGCAGATGAGGAGAGTCGTGGCTACGGCGCGCGGCAGCTGCGCCAGGAGCCGTCGACCGAGGGCCATATAAAGACACCGACACCATCCAGCCGTGTCTACCGCACCTCCAAAACAGCCAACGATCACGAGCCGCTCCATCAGAGAATCAACCCAGTAAACTTCAGAACGGTCCTCGGTGGAAAAGCAAGGTGGTCCTGCAGTAGAATGCCCCCCCAGGTTGATCTGGGTCAGTCACCGAGACCAGTCCGAGAGGCGGGTATACATGGCAATCAGCGTCAACGAAGCGTTCTGCAAGTTGCTGATCCACAACAAACTGATCAGTGCCGAACAGGCCACCGAGAATTTGGAGGTCGCCAGTCGTCTCGAGGAGCTCGGGATCAGCGTACCCTTCTCCGACCTGCTCGTCGAGCGCTCAGTCATCTCCCCCAAGGCGGCGCAAGCGGTAAGAAAGCTGGTCGAGAAGAGACTGGAGGCACCGCTGGAGGCGCCGCCGGTGCGTGGTCTCGACCCGACGCCGACAGAGGACCGCAAGTTCGGCAAGCTGCTGGTCCACAATGGGCTGATCTCGGACGAAGTGCTCGAACAAGCGCTTCAGACCCAGAAACAGATGCGGGAAGAGGACGGGGTCAAGCTACACCTGGGCGAGATCCTGGTTGGCCGCGCCGCGGTCCACCTCGAGGTGCTCGAGAGCGTGCTCGAGCTGCAGCGAGTGGTGCAGCGGCTGGATAGCGCCGAAGGCTCGCAGGACGACCTGGCCAGCCTACCGACCCAGCATCAGGATCTGCAGTTCGCGCAGATGGCTATCGACGAGAAACTGGTGTCCCCCGAACAGATCCAGGACGCGCTGCGCTTCCAGCGCGAGTTGCTGGCCGAGACCGGCTTCCCGCAGCGCCTGGGCGCAGTCCTGCTGGCGCAGGAGGTAGTAACCGAGGAGGATGTCCGGTCCATCCTCGAGACCCAGTCGGATCATAGCCGCGTGGGCGAAGAGGAGTTGGAGATCTTTCTCCTGCCCGAGGGCGCGACAGAACAGAAGATGGCCAAGATCTTGGCCAAGCACGATTTGGCTCCCGAGAGCGCGATCCAGGAGTGCCTGGAAATAAAACAGCAGCTGGAGACGCTCGGCCTGAAGCGCAGCCTCGGCGAGGTCTTGTTGATGCGGGGCTACATCGATCACGACCAGCTTCAGCCGCTGATCAAGGTCCAGCGAGAGACCGCGCGCATCACCCGCCGACAGCTGGAGCGGAAAATGCGCGACAGGGCGCGCAAGCGGCGCAAGGGCCAGGAAGAGGCCGGCACAGTGCCGAAGCGGCGCAGCAGCCGCAAGGGAGCCGCACGTGAATCCCGTCGAGGGTCGGCCAAGGCCAGCGCCGCGGAGAGCGGAAAGCGGGGGCCCAATCCCGCGATGATCAGCGCGGCCATCCTGGGTTCGGTGCTGATCTTGGTCGGCGCCTGGGCCCTGTTCGGTCCCACCAAGGGAAAATCCAAGGACCAGCAAAACAACGGCACCCGTGGAGGGAAGGACAAGAAGCCAACGTACACCAGCAGCCCGGCCTACATCCAACTCAAGACGGAACTCGACACCACCAGCAAGGAGATGGGGATGCTCTCCGGCCGGATGGCCCGCGAGGTGCTGAAGCAGACCGTCCTCAAGGCCCGGAAGCTCGGGTTCGAGGACCTCGAGGCGCGCGCCATCGCTCTGGGCAAGAAGGCCGAGGCTCAGGAGATACAAGACGAGATTGACGACCTGAATAGAGACATCAAGGAGGTCAACAGCCTGCTGGCCAAGAAGCGTGTACTCGACGCCGGCTCGCTGCTGGCCGACGTGAAGCGCTATTTCAAGGGCCAGAAAACCGAGCAGGTCCAGGCCAAGCTCACCACGATCTCGGAGAAGGTCAAGGCAGCGGAGAGCCAGGCGATCGAGGACCTCAAGGCCACCCTGGATCGCGCCCTCACGGCCGCGAACTGGGAGCTGGTCAACAAATCCGTTCGCAGGCTCAGCGGCTACGGCAAGATCGGCGAAGACCTGGTCAAAGTCTACGAGTCGAAGCTCAAGATCCGCAAGAAGGAGATCCTGGACGAGCAGCTCGCTCGGATTCGACAGCAGCGCAGGTCGAAGGGCCAGAAGCGACTGTCGACAGCCCGCAAGGAACTCGGCCGGCGTCAAGCGGCGCGGGCGGTCCACCTGAAGGTCCGGGGTGCGCAAGGCCGCTCACGATCTCGGAGCAGGCCCCTGAGGATCAGCCTACGAAGCGGCGAGACCTACAGCGGCGCCACGATCGAGAGCGTCCAGGACAACGCCGTCACCGTTACCGGCAAGCTCCGGGGCAAGGCCTTCTCGGCCCGTCAGATCCTCTGGACGCGAATGACGCCCAGCTCCCGCGCGCGGGTGGAGGCGCTGACGCTGACCGAAAAGGACTCCCAGGAGTACCTCGCGCTGGGCAAGTTCTGCATCACCAACGGCCTGTACGACGACGCCGCTCAGCTGATCCGTACGGCAGTTCAACTCGATCCGACGCTCAAGGGCAAGGTGCCCGACGTTGCTGAATATCGAAAGCCGACCACGTTTGCCTCGGGCAAGGTCAGCCGCCAGGGCAACAAGACGACGATCCACTACCCGTTCGATGACGACGCCGAGCTGGAAGACTTTGGCGAGGCCTCCAAAGCGATCTACAGCAAGAACGGAGAACTGAACTTCGAGTCGCAGGTGATGGTCACCTGTGACAGCGCCGCCGTCCGCCCGACGGTCGAGCTGGTCTTCACGCTCGGCAAGGCGCCACCCGGCGGCAAGGTGATGCTGCAGGTGCTGTACACCACCAAGAAGGGCTACGACGGCGTCTATATCATTCTCAACGAGAAGTACGACAGCTACCTCGCCAGCGCTGGCCACAGCTTCCAGATACCCTTGCTCCTGATGGCGACCGGCGGTAGCCGCCTCAAGCTCCAGCTATTGGTTTTTCTTTTAGTATCTTCTTCTCTAAAGTATGGCATATTT
>CAZANL010000189.1:7221-8121 GCA_964486115.1 uncultured Planctomycetota bacterium | reverse complement strand
GCTCAGTTTTCGGGGTCATCCCAAATATTCTGCCCGCCTCGTATTGGGTGGACTAGGTTTTGGGGGGCAGGCCACGTAGTCGAAGCCGTCCTCGACGCGCTCGAGCTACCCAGCCAGGCGCCGACCGTCTCGCCCGCTCGCTCGCAGCTTCAGCTGGAGTATTGCCAGGCCCTCCCGGCCCGCGGCCTGCCCGCAGAGTGTGCGTTCTGGGAGCTCGGGGCAAGATGGCTGGCGAGCGGCCGCCTGAACCAGGCCCGTTGACGCTGATTGTTGGGGGGGGTATGATCGACTTGCAGCTTATGTTTCCTGCGCGTTTGCCGGTCGTTCAGGCCGGCGACGGCTTCGGGCCGGGACGGGTGATCGCCGAACGCAGGTTGGTACTCGCCCGGCGTGACGGCGCCGCGGTCGATCCGGCCACCGAAATGCTCGTCGAGGCGCTGCGGAACTAAGGTCCCGCCGGATCCCCGGAACGGAGAAATGACATGAGCAACGCCGCTGCGGCCTACGGGGCCATCAACGCCCGTGTGGGCCAAGACGAAGCCACCGGTGACTGGTTCGAGATCACCCAGGAGCAGATCAACGACTTCGCCGACTGCACCCATGATCATCAGTTCATCCATCTCGACGCCGAGAAGGCGACTCCGATCTTCGGCGGCACGATCGCTCATGGTTTCCTCACCCTCTCGATGCTGGTGAAACTCACGGCGTCAATTCCCAGCGAGACGCCGCTCGAGGGCATCCAGATGGGCATCAACTACGGGTTCGAGAAGGTGCGCTTCATCAACCCGGTGCTCTCGGGCAAGCGCATCCGGGCGACGACCGTGACCTCTGCGGTCGAACTCAAGGGCACCGCGGTGAACTCCACCCGCACGATCACCGTCGAGATCGAGGGTGAGGGCA
>CAZANL010000189.1:0-7211 GCA_964486115.1 uncultured Planctomycetota bacterium | reverse complement strand
TGGTCGCCGACTGGATCGGCCGCACCGTCTACGACTCCTGAGGCACCCGTGAACGACCATCCGATCGTCGCCGGTTCGGCGCTGTTCACCCTCGTCGACCCGAACAAGGGCCACGAGGTGGCCTACAACCGCTGGTACGAGCGCGACCACTTCTACGCAGGCTGCATGATCGGCCCGTGGCTCTTCGCCGGGAAGCGATGGGTCGCCACCCGGGCGATGAAGGATCTCCGCTTCCCCGAGGGCGACACGCCGATCGCCTCGCCCCACGACAAGGGCTCGTACCTCGCGACCTACTGGGTGTTCGAGGGCAAGAACGACGAGCACTTCGCCTGGGCCGGTGAGCAGGTCGTCGATCTCTACATGAACGACCGCGGCTTCATGGAGCGTCAGCACGCCCACACCGTGCTGTTGAATCAGCACGCGTCACGTGCTGATCGGCATGCTACTGATGGTCTGGTTGCTCGTGCGCGCGCTCCGGGGTGCGTTCAATGGCAAGCACTTTGCCGCCGTCGACCTCACCGGACTCTACTGGCACCTGGTCGACTTGATCTGGATCTTCTTGTTTCCCCTGCTCTACCTGCTCTGAGGCTCGCGATGACCGACCATGACGAGGACCAGATCGCGCACATCGTACCCGTCCACCAGCTGGTGCTGGTCTGGGCCTCCCTGGTCGTCCTGACCATCGTGACCGTGGCGGTGCCCGGGGTCGACATGGGCGCCGCCAACATCTGGGTCGCGCTGGGCATCGCCACGCTGAAGGCGTCGCTGGTCGCATTGTTCTTCATGCACCTGTGGTGGGACTCGAAGTTCAATACGCTGGTCCTGCTCGGCGCAATCGTCTTCCTGGCCGTGTTCCTCGGTCTGGTGCTGATCGATTCGAAGGAGTATCAACCCAGTATCGAGTGGAAGCAGGTCCAGGAAGCTCCCAGATAAGCTACCCGCCGATGGCAAACATACCGGTGCTGGGTCGGACGAACTCCGCCTGGTCCGACGGTCGCGGGATCCAGTCCGGGGACGACGGCATGCAATAGTGACAGCGCAGGTTGCAGCGGTCGGTGACCGATACCCGCAGCTTGCGGACCCGTCTACCGAAGGCGTCGATCAGGGGTTCGATGTCCATGGTCTTTGTTGGCAGTACCGGCAACGCGTTCGGTGGGGGCGCGATGCGAACGAGCCTTGCTTTCCCGATCCATCGAATTCGTCACCCCATGCGTGCCGGTGTGCCAGTGGTCACACTGCATATCTCGTGCCGGGTCAACCTCGGCGGATGAGGCTGAAGTGACCATGGCACGTTGCTGGTTTATCCCTGGGCCGCCACCACCCCTTGGCATAGGGTTTGCGTGAGGGGCTGGTGATGAAAGGGATGATCGACTCGACCTCCATGCGGATGCTGCTCCTGTGCCTGCTGCTGGCGTGGGGTTCCGCATGCCAGACCCCACGGCTTGAGGATGAAGGAGCGCCCTCGCAACCGCAGCGGCACGTGAAACGCGCCGAGGCCAGGCGGGAAAATCTACGATCGATGACCGGAAACTCCGCGAGGAGAATCTACAGCGGTTTGGAGACACACCCGAAAAAGGAGAAGTTCGAATGACGCTGAACTACTACTGCACCCAGAGGAAGTTGGCACGATGACCGCGCTGGATAGAGAGACCCCGATAGGACATATTGCGGCCGAGTATCCGCTCATGACACGCGTGTTCGCGCGCCACGGCATCGACTACTGCTGTGGTGGTGGTCGCCCGCTACGTGAGGCTTGCGAGGCACATGACCTCGATACCGAGACTGTCCTGAGGGAACTCGAGCAAGAGCTAGAAGGCACGGCAGTTCCCGAGGAAGGCTGGCTCGATTCCTCGCTCGACGACCTGATCGAGTACATCCTGGTCGCCTTTCACCGGCCGCTCAAGGAGGAGCTGCCCCGGCTGGAGCAGATGGCGCGGAAGGTGAACGAGGTGCACGGTGCCAGGATGCCCCAGGTTCTGCCAGGGCTGCTCGACGTGCTCGTCGGCTTGCGGGCAGAACTGGAGGCCCACATGGCCAATGAGGAGGAGATCCTGTTCCCGATGATCCGGCGCGGTCACGGTGCGCTGGCGGCCGGACCGATCTCGGTGATGGAGCACGAGCATGACTCTGCCGGTAACGCGCTGCGGCGGTTGCGAAAGCTGACGGGCGAGTTCAGTGTACCAGCGGATGCATGTAACACGTGGCGCGCGTTGTGGCACGGTCTCTCTGCTCTCGAGCAGGCGCTGCACGAGCACATCCATCTGGAGAACAACATCCTGTTCCCACGCGCTCTTGCTGGCTGATGTGCTGGGGCGAGTCCAGTAGACTGACTCGCATGGAGCAGACGAAGCAGCAGGTGACGGACGTTCACGCGGGTCTTCATCTCGATCTTCATCGGTACGTCGCTGATCATCGTGGCTTGTGTTCATCTTCCCCGGTCCGTCCGGGTCCTTCCGTTCGCATCTCGAGCGTCTGTCCCGGGACTCGGGGCGCTCATGACACGATGCGGTCTCGCCCTTGCCGCTTGGCCCAGTACATGTTCTGGTCCGCGCGGTCGATCCACTCGTGTATCGATTCGGGATCTCGTCGGGTTGCCAATCCGCCAGACCACGTGACGGGCAGTTCCACGATCGCCCTCAAACGCTCGGCGATCTGCAGCGCTTCCGCCTTGCCCGTTCCCGGGAGGATCAGCACGAACTCCTCCCCGCCGTAGCGGCAGAAGATGTCGTACGTTCGAAGTTCGGCCGACAGCCTCTCGGCCAGGAGTCGCAGCACGCGATCGCCTGCGGGATGTCCGTGCTCGTCGTTGAAGGCCTTGAAGTGATCGATGTCGAGCATCATCAGCGAGATCGCCCCCGACTCGCGTTCCGCCCTCTCTGCTTCGGTCCGCAGCCGCTGCTGGAATGCACGGTGGTTCAGCAGCCGGTCAGCCCGTCGGTGTCGGCCTCGCGGCGGAGTTGGGCGAGCAGCGCGTCGACCTGGCGCTGCTTGTCCTGGTTGATCGTTCCGATCGCGCCGAAGATGACACCGAACAACACCGGGTGCGCCAGGATGAACAGCTGAATCGGGCCGGACGTCAGGTACTGCAGGGCACTGGAAAGCGTGATCGGCTGCCCCGAGACGGTCAGATAGAGCATGGCCGTGACCACTGGAACGGGCAATCCCCAGAGGATGCCGAACCGTGTGTACGCGTTGAGGTGGGGCAGGTACGTTCCCTTGCGGCACAGCGCGCGGAGGAACTCGTTCACCACCCGCCCACGCATCCGCGGCACCAGCTGCAATCCGAGCATTGTCGTCGCACTCCGTTGTCTGCCATGAAGGGTCATCGAGTCGAGCACTGCAGGAGGAGTGGGGAATATTCCCCATTAGTGGGGAATATTCCGCCCTATGCCTGGACCGAGAGGCCGAACTTCTCGATCCGGTAGCGGATCTGGTCCCTGTTCATGCCCAGCAGGGTGGCGGCCCGCGTCTGGTTGCCTCCGGCGCGCTCGAGTGCCTGCACGACCAGGTCACGTTCGAGGGCTTTCAAGTCGATGCCACCAGGGGGCAGTTCCAGTAGGTGGTCCGACGCGCCTTGCAGTCCCGGAATAAGAAAGTCGTCGGGGGTCAGCCGGTCGCTCTCGGACAGCAGCATGGCACGCTCCACGACGTTTCTCAGCTCGCGCACGTTGCCTGGCCAGCCGTAGGTTTCGAGCGCTCGCAGTCCGGCCGCCGTCACGCCGATGACGGATTTGCGGAACTCGGTGTTGAACTGATCGATGTAGAAGTTGGCCAGCAGTGGCAGGTCTCCGGCGCGGTCTCGCAGCGGCGGCAGGAGAATCGGCAGCACTCCCAGACGGTAGTACAGATCTTCGCGGAAGTTGCCCCGCTTGACTTCCTCCTCGAGGTTTCGATTGGTCGCCGCGACGATCCGCACGTCGACCTGGATGTCGTCCGCCCCGCCGACCCGGCGGAATGTCTTCTCCTCGAGGAAGCGCAGCAGTTTTGCCTGCAGTGCCGGCGCCATCTCACCGATCTCGTCGAGGAACACGGTACCGCCGTCTGCGAGCTCCAGCAGGCCCTGTTTCTGTTTCCGGGCGTCGGTGAACGCGCCCCGCTCGTGGCCAAACAGCTCGCTCTCGAGCAGCGGCTCTGGCAGGGCGGAGCAGGTGATGTTCATGAACGGATCGTCGGCGCGATCACTGCTGTTGTGGATCGCCCGGGCCATCAGGTCCTTGCCGGTGCCGCTATCGCCTAGCAGCAGCACGGTCGACGTGGGGCTGGCCGCGACCTTTTCGACCAGCGCCTTGACCGCGGTCATCGCAGGCGACTGGCCGATGATCTGTTGCGAGACAGCGGCCTCGGCCTGAGCGCGCAGGGCCTTGACCTCTCTCCGCAGGCGGGTCGTCTCGAGCGCCTTGTCGACCAGGATCAGCATCTCGTCGACGTTGAAAGGCTTGTTGACGTAGTGGTAGGCGCCCAGCTTCATCGCATCGACGGCGGACTCGATCGAGGAGTAGGCGGTCATCATGATCACGAGGCAATCGGGGAGGGTCTGCTTGAGCTCCCCGAGCAGCACCAGCCCGTCGCTGTCGGGTAGCTTGTAGTCGAGCACGACGAGGTCTGGCTCCTGCTCGAAAGCCGCACGGGCCTGCGTCCCGTTCTCGGCTTCCAGCACCTCGTATCCGGCCTGCTCCAGACGCTCCTTGAGGGACCAGCGGATCAGCCGCTCGTCATCCACGACCAGTATGCTTGGCTTGTTCATGAGCAAGGTAAGGCGCAAATCGCGTGCCTTCCTGACGAGTGTTTGTCATAAAGGACGCGTCCACCTTTAATATCAAGTTGGCACAGCAGTTGCAATTCCCGGGGGTTCTGATGTTGACGCTAGGCAGGAAGCTGGTCCTGAGTCATTTCATTCTCGTCGGGGCATCGATCCTCGTGGTTGGGTTCGTCTCGCTACGCAGCGCCTCGACCGCACTGCGCCAGACGCAGCTGGAGCAGCTCCGGGCGCTGGCCCGGCTGAGAGTGGAGAAGCTGGACCTGATCGTCAACGAGGTGGAAGCGGAGATGCGGCTGGCCCGCGATTATCACAACGTTCATCAGAACCTGCCGATCGTGACCCGGCTGATCGATCGGAGGGATGCGCCGGCATACGTCGCGGCTCGGCGTACCCTGGATACGCAGCTGCGCACGTATCGCAAGGGGCAACGGTATCTCGACTTCATGCTGATCGATGCGTCGGGCCGACTGGTCTACTCGCTCGATCCCGCGCGGCGCGAGTCGGCGCTCGGCAGACCGATCCCGGACGCGTGGCGTTCGGCGTTCGAGCTGGGCGCGAAGAAGTTCTACATGGGCGAGAGCACCAGGAAGGTGGGTCAGCGCTACGAGATGATCTGGTTGGCCGCGGGGCCCGTGCGCGAACCAGACGGCACGCTGACAGGAGTGATCCTGCTACAGCTCGATCCGGGTTCGGTCTTTCCGGCGCTGCTGGGGAGAACTGGTCTGGCCTCCACTGGCGAGGCGCTGATCGCGCGCCAGGTGGACAGCGAGTTCGTCTTTCTACATGCCTTGCGTCACGACTCCGAGGCGGGTCTGCGTCGGTGGGACAGCCTTCCCGATGCAGAGAGCGCTCCGGGGCCAGACGGGCTCGGGCATCCATGTCGACTACCGCGGCAAGCCTGTCGTGGCGGCCTGGGAGCCGGTCCGATCGCTGGGCTGGGGGCTGGTCGTCAAGATCGACACCGACGAGGCGTTCGGTCCCACGTCGGATCTGCTGCGCAAACTGCTGGGGATCTCAACCGCTGTCTTCTTGCTGGTGTTGCTCACCGCAGCCTGGCTGTCCGGCACCATCACGCGTCCGATTCGCGAGGTCGCGGCCGTGGCCGAACAGATTGGCCAGGGGGACTATCAGCCCCGGGCATCGGTCGACTCGCGTGACGAGGTGGGCAAGCTCGGGGCCTGCGTCAATCTGATGGCTGACGCGCTGATCCAGACGAATCGCGAACTGGTCGGCAACCTGTCGCAGGTGGCGCGCGTCAACGAGCAGCTGGAGGCGATTCGCGAGGCGCTCGACCGCGTGGCGATCGTGGCCGAGACCGATACGCGGGGGCGGATCATCGATGTCAACGAGCTGTTTATCGAGATCTCCCAGTACAGCCGAGAGGAACTGATCGGACAGGACCACCGGCTGATCAACTCCGGACAACACCCGAAGACATTCATGCACGATATGTGGGCCACGATCGGCCGCGGTGAGGTCTGGCGTTCCGAGATCCGCAATCGCGCCAAGGACGGCAGCAACTACTGGGTCGACACGGCGATTGCGCCGATCCTGGGGGAGAACGGGCGGCCGCGCAGGTACATCGCGATTCGTTTCGAGACGACCGAGCGCAAGGCGGCCGAGGAGAAGATCGAACAGCTCAACGCCGAGCTGAAGCAGCGGCTCAGCTCGCTCGAACGGATGGCCGCCGTCGTGGCGCACGAGGTGAAGAACCCCCTGGCCGGCATCAAGGGCGCCATCGACGTGATCGGCAGGCGGCTGCCGGAGGATAGTCCCGATCGCGGGATCGTGCCCGAGATCATCGACCGGATCGACAGCCTGAACGAGGTGGTGCAGGACCTGCTGTTGTTCTCGCGCCCGCGAGCGCCGCGGCCGAGCATGGTCTCGCTCGGCGACATGATCGAGAGCGCGGTGTCGCTGCTGCAAGAGGATCCGCTATTTGGTGGCATCGAGCTGGACATCGACGCGACCGGGCTGGCGCTGTTGGTCGACCCCGACCAGCTCAAGCCGGTGATCACCAACCTGCTTCTCAACGCTGCGCAGGCGATGGGGGGGGAGGGGCGGATCCGCGTTTCGATCGAGGAATCGGATGGTCAGTGCCGCGTCGCGGTGCGTGACAAGGGGCCTGGCATTCCGCCAGAGGTGGCCGGACGGATCTTCGAGCCCTTCGTCACGACCAAGGCGCGTGGGACCGGGCTGGGGCTGGCGATCGCCCGCAGGGTCGTCGAGGCACATGGCGGGAGCGTCGGCATCGAGTCCCCCGCTGGCGGTGGGGCGGTGATCTGGTTGGAGCTGCCAGTCGGCGTACAAGCATGAGTAAAGTTGGGGAGTGAGGCACGCCCCCACCCCCCGGGACGCAGCTGTTACGGTGGTGGGCGGTGCAATCGGCATGCCAACCGTCGGGGCCCTGTCCGGGGCTGATGAATCACCCATTAGCGGGCCATTTTCACCC
>CAZANL010000188.1:0-8122 GCA_964486115.1 uncultured Planctomycetota bacterium | reverse complement strand
GGAGCTCAAGCAACTCATCTCCATGATGAACGAGAATGAGCTGATCGAGCTGGAACTAGAGGAAGACGGGAGGAAGATCCGCCTCAAGAAAGGCCCCCATCACGATGCTCCCGCTACCATTCCGATGGTTCAGACCCCAGTAATCGCCCACCCGACGGGCCTGGTCCCTCTCGCTGAGGAGGATCCCCGTCATCAGACCCAGGTGACCCGCAAGGTAAGTAACGTGCGGGAGATCACCTCCCCGATGGTCGGCACCTTCTATCGCGCACCGACCCCAGAGAGTGATCCTTTTGTAGAGATCGGGGACGAGGTCGACGACGAGAAGGTCCTGTGCATCATCGAGGCGATGAAGGTAATGAACGAGATCAAGGCCGAGACGGAAGGGGAAATCGTCGAAGTCTTGGTCGAGAATGGCGAGGCCGTCGAATACGGTCAGGCGCTGTTCTTGGTCAAGCCAGCATAGGCGCGCCCGAGCGACCGATGGACGTGGCCACAGAACCATCACTCCCAGCCGCCATACTCGAGAGCGTGCCGCTTCCCCTGCTGCACCTGCGGGCTGACGAAACCGTCCAGGCGCTCAACCCGCAAGCTCTGGATCTACTCGGGATATCCCTGTTCGACGCGATCGACAGACCCCTGCAAGAACTCGTCGCAGCGATCGATCCTGCTCCCGAGCTCCGCTACGGCGTTCTGCCGGGACACCAGTCCGGCCGGATCGCGGCGCTGCTGGCCCCTGCCCCCACAACCCAGTCGGACTGGCTCGGTCCACTGCTTGCCGAGCTGGAGCAGCGGCTGGTCCGCGCCGCCGACGGTATGTCGCTGGGCCTACCGTTGGTCAACCGAGAGATGTTCGGGGCTCTCAGCACACTCAGAGAGTTGCAGCTGCACCAGGAAAACCTGCTGCTGGCTGAACTACTAGCCGGACGGATGGAGGCGCCGATCGGAGCCTGCGATGTCGGCGAGATCCTTCAGCAGGTTTTCATGACCCTGGCCCCCTGGATGCGTCTGTCGGGTGCGGAGGTGTTGCGAGCACAGACCGGCAGCCTGGAGATCGAGGGCAACGCGTGCCTGCTCGGGCGTCTGCTCGAGGAGGCTCTACTTGACGCGTTGGCAAACGCCAAGTCTGGAGATCGGATCGAGATCCGGTTGGCCAACGACGGCGATACACTCACGGTCGAGATCGCCGGTGGAGGACGGACGCTTTCAATCTGCGACGGGATTGTCGGGCTGCATGGGGGACACGTGCGGACCGAAGAGAACTTGTTCGCGGTGGGCATTCCCTGCCAGACCGGAGAGAGTGACTGATGTTCAAACGGATCTTGATTGCCAACCGCGGAGAGATTGCGTTACGGATCATCCGAAGTTGCCGTGAGATGGGGATCGAAACCGTCGCGGTCTACAACGAGGCGGACGAAAACGCTCAGTATCTCAAGCTGGCGGATGAGACAATCTGTATTGGCCCCCCTTCCAGCCAGCAGAGCTATCTGGATATTCCGCGGATCATCTCTGCTGCAGAGATCGCGGACGTTCAGGCGATACACCCAGGCTACGGGTTCCTCTCCGAGAACGCGCACTTCGCGGAGATCTGCCGCTCCTGCCGGATCGAGTTCATTGGGCCCTCTTCGGAGGCGATCCAGATGATGGGCAACAAGACCCAGGCCAGAGCGCTGGCCAAGGAACTCAAGGTCCCAATGCTCCCTGGCAGCGACGGCGTGGTCACCTCAGACGACCAGGCACTCGCGATCGCGCACGAGATCGGCTATCCGGTGATCGTCAAGGCGGTCGCCGGCGGCGGCGGGCGTGGCATGCGAGTGGCCCATAACGACATGAGCCTGGTCAACGGTCTTCGCGCGGCGGCAGCTGAGGCAGAGGCTGCTTTCAAGGACGGCTCGGTCTACGTCGAGAAGTATATCGAGGGCCCCCGGCACATCGAGATTCAAATCCTGGCCGACCATCATGGAAATCTGGTGCACCTGGGCGAGAGGGACTGCAGCCTGCAGCGACGCCACCAGAAGGTGGTCGAGGAAGCTCCCTCGCCGGCCCTGACCGAAGAACTTCGCCAGCAGATCGGCGCCGACGCCAAACGGCTGGCCCAAGGCGCACGCTACACCAACGCCGGCACGGTGGAGTTCCTGCTCGACAATGAGAACAACTATTATTTCATGGAGATGAACACCCGGCTGCAGGTGGAACATCCCGTGACCGAGATGGTGACCGGTATCGACCTGATCCGGGAGCAACTGCTGATCGCATACCAGTTGCCGATGACCTACACCACTCAAGAACAGATCTCGCTGACCGGCTCTTCGATCGAGTGCCGGATCAACGCCGAGGACCCCGACAAGAACTTCAAACCCTCACCCGGATTGATCACCGAATACTATGCGCCAGGAGGCCCCGGCGTGAGGCTGGACTCGCACGCCTGCGCGGGATACACGGTGCCCAGCCAGTTCGACAGCATGATCGGCAAGCTCATCGTCCATCGCCCAACTCGCGACGAGGCAATCTTGACCATGCGCCGAGCCTTGCAGGAGTACCTCGTGAGCGGCATCAAGACAACCATTCCAATGCAGCTCAAGATCCTCAACCACAGCCGTTTTCGGCGGGGAGAGGTTGATACGGCCTTCATCGAAAACTATATTCTGAATCGCTGACAGGCTGCTGATGACCATCACGGGGGGGTTCATGTTGCGTCGATCTGTCGGGTTTATCGTGCTGCTCTTCGGCTTGGTCCTCGCGATCCAGCCCCTGGATGCGGAAGAGACCCGAATTCACCTGAAAAACGGTGACGTCATCACTGGCCGCATTCTCGAACATCGCAAGAATGGCACCATCCTTCTGCAGACCCGTTACGCCGGGCGGCTGGTGATCCCGAAAAAGGACATCCGCCTGCAGGAGAAGGTGGCCGCGACGAAGAAGCCCCCGAAAAAGTCCCGCCGCAAGAGCCAGCCGAACAACGCACTAGACAAGAAGACGTTGGAGCAGATCAAGTCCACGCTGAAGTCTCTCGAGCAGGCTATCAACAAGAACGACGACAAGGCGCTTCAGGGCGTGCTGGCCGGCAAGACCAGAACCGTAGCCCCGCTCAAGAGCCTGAAGCAGCGACTGGGCCTCTCACATGTCACCCTGCGTGCATCCAACGGGCGCAAGCTCGAGAATCGTGTTCGCGTCACCGTCACGGTGGAGCAGAAGAATGGCAAGGGGGACAACCAGAAGACGATCAGTGGAGAGAGCTTCTCCTTCAGACGGCAAGGCTCATCCTGGAAGCTGATCCTTGAGCAGGCCGACCTGGGAACCAAGCTGAACAGACTGTCCAACCTGGAGCAAGGAGCGCTGGAACAGCTGCGCAAGATCCACCAGGCACAGCTGGACTTTCGCAAATCCGGCGTGATCGATCTCGACAATGACAAGCGGGGCGAATTCGGGTTTCTGCAGGAGATGGCGGGCGTCACCTTGCGTCAGGGCAAGAAAGGGCCCCGAGCGCCGATCAAGCCACTGATCGACGTGGCTCTGGGCGCCAGCTTCAAGCAAAACAAGACGTTTGCGACCAAGGGCGGCTACAGCTTCCTGATCTACCTCCCTGGCGACAATCGGCCGGTACCGGAGAAAGGACCACTGGCCAGCTGGCTCCCAGTTCACGCGGATCGCGCCGAGAGTTACTACATCTGTTACGCATGGCCCACCGAGTACGGTAAGACCGGGCAGCGAACTTTCGTGCTCTATAACAAGGGCCAGGTCTATTACACCACCGGCGGAACATACACAGGCACCAACGCTCCCGAGAGTACGGCCGCCTTCCCGACTGACGCCGAGGACCCCCACAACCTGATCTCAGACTCGATCGGCGGCAATCCGGCCTATGACGACCAGGTCTGGCTGAAGCTCGGCACGCCCTTCAGGCGCCCCTTGCCACGAGGGATCCACCTGATCGACCGGCTGCTGCTCTCACACAACATCTTTCCAGACGGGCCGCTCGAGACAGCCACGCACGATTCGGCCGCCAGCGCCAAGCCTTCCAAGCTGTCCAGTCGGGACAAGGACAGGGTAGAGCAGGCACAGCGAGAGGTGCAGGACCTCTATATTGCCCTCCGGACCTATTGGCGAAACAACGGCCGTTATCCCCCGAGCGGAAAGCGAAACCTGTTGATCTATCTCGATGGAGACCCGAAAAACGGCGGCTCCAGCGAGGTCTACTATCTGTTCAAACCGGATAGCCGGGTCCAGAGCAACTCCTTCTTGGATCCCTGGGGTAGGCCCTACCTGTATCGGGCACCGGCACAAAAAGTGGGAGAACCGATGGTCTGGTCGGCGGGACCCGACGGCAAGAACCAGCGAGGCAAGGGCGACGACGTGGAAATCGGCGCCCCGCGCTAGAGCCGGTTGCGGCACTGCTTCCGGAGCAACATTCCCACGCGTTGATCCTCATTGCACGGGTCAGTGACGCACGACTGGAAAGTTCGAGTCCCAGATAGTTGGATCTCCGACCCAGGGGCTGTGGTGCAGTGTCAACCGCGCTGGTCTGTCCAACCCGGAGGCCGTGGGTTCGCAATCCCATCATCGTCGCCAAGGCCGGGTCGCCGAGGCCCTGACAACCTTGCCGTTTGGTCCGTTTGTTGCAATCGGGCGACTGGTTCGTCGAGATATCGAGCGAGAGGAATGGACGTCGTGTGGAGTTACCCGCTAGCTGCTGTGCCAGCTGTCCTGACGTGGTCCGACCAAGCGGCGTGGAGCGGCCTGCTTGGACTAGTCGTCGATCTCCTTGATCACGCCTTGGGCCATGCGAACCAAGAAGCCGCCCCAGTTCATCGCATCGGATGCTTCTTTTTTTGTCGCGTCCTGGCTGCCGCTGAGGCGGGTGTGCTGCTTCTGGATCGTCCCCGAGACCTTGACGATTCTCCTGAAGTTCTTCTGGATGACGTCTGGCATCGTCTTGAGGCTTTCTTTCATCGCGCTCAGTAGCGGCGTGTCATCCTCGGGTGTGGCTCCCACATGGCTCATGATCCCCTTCAGCGAGAGCTCGGCAATTGCATTCGTCTCGCGTAAGATCTCGGCGTAGTTCTTCTCTCGTAGGAGGATCGGTAAAACCGATAGTCGCTTCTCGGCTTTTGTTAGTGCAACAATTGCCGTCTCGTAACGGTTGCTCGCTTTCACAGGCAAGGATCACCTCCGTACGCAAAGAGTCCACTATTTGGACTGGTTGAGAAGATGCACTAATACTACCCGTCACTGACGACCTGTCCAATCAACAGTTTGTTTTTCTTATGCCAACCATTTGTCTAGTTCATGCATCACCAATGACGCAAGTTTAACCTGTAACATTACTTATAGAAATATCTCACGTGTTGAAAAGCCGTTGAAAGGCGGTTTAGTGGGTGTTAGGTTGGGTCAAGTAGTGCAATTTGTGCACCAGTGGCCCTTGCCGGTACCCAGCTGACCATGACGAGCCGCTGAAGGTGACAAGATGCTCGCTCAGGTTCAGCGACTCTGCTGGGCCCACCGGAGTTCGAATAAGTTGCAAAGCCTGGCCGAATAAAGCCTTAGTTCATCATCAGTCGTGGTCACGACGCGCAAACTCGGTCCAGCGGGTCTGGTGCTCAGGAGGCGATGGTCACCGACTCACCACGGGGTTCCTAGCCCAGATAACGGCTATACAAGGAACGCGCTCGTTCCTTGCTGTCCACACCGCTCAGAATTGCGCGCCCGTCACCAAAGATCGTGAACTCACACTCCGGCGCCCAGAATTTGAGCAGATGGGGCCCGACACGGACCTCACCATGCTCGCTGAGTCGTGATCCGAGCTCGAGCAGGTCGGTAGAGCCACCCCCACGTGCCGGAATCTGGACCGCATCCCGACCACAGAGAATGGCCGCTTCCTGGCTCAGATCGCGATCCAGAAAGCGATAGCGACCCGAGCACGTCGGACATTCGGACCGTGCACGGAGTTTGAGCCGCTGGATCGAGTGCCTCCAGCAGTCCACCACCGAGATGCCCCTCACAAGTTCGGCCTGCTGGTCCAACAGGATCTTGAACCCTTCGAGAGCCGCCAGCGATGCAACCAAGTCGACCGCGGGCGCCAGCACCCCCACCGTATCACAGGTCTCGTAGCTTCCGGCGGGCGGCACCCCCCGAACGTAACAGGCAAAACAGGGCGGATGACCCGGCAGGATTGACATGGTCTGCCCCACGGTTCCTACCACCCCGGAATAAATCCATGGAATTCCGAGTTTGTGACAGGTGTCGTTGATCAGAAACCGGGTTTCGAAATTATCGGTTCCATCCAGCACCAGAGTCGAGCCTCCCAGTTGCTGTTCTGCGTTACGCAGCGTGAGGTCTTCGACGACCGATTCGAGGACGGGCTCGGGGTTGACGGCCGCCAGGTGTCGTGCCGCGGCGATCGCCTTGGGCAGGCACTCGACCACATCCTGCTCGGTGTAGAGACGCTGGCGGGAGAGGTTCGACAGCTCGATGTAGTCCCGATCGACGAGCCTCAATCGACCGACTCCGGCCCGCACCATGGTGTCCGCCAGGGCCGCGCCCAGTGCACCGCAGCCAACCAGCGTGACGCTTGATTGCATCAGACGCTGCTGTCCTGCGCGACCGATCCGGGGAACCAGCATCTGACGTCCGTAGCGGATGGCCTGCCGGTCGCTAAGCTCCATTACTCGTCGTACCCTGGCTCTGATTCGACGCCTATCGAAATCAGGAACTCGATCAGGGCCCCCTTGCAACTGATCAAGTTCTCGAGGGCCAGGTCGAACATCTCTGCCGAGAATCCGATGGTGAACAGTCGCAGGGTGAGCTGGAGGTTGATCGCGCCAGACAAGTCACCCTCTTCGACGGAGTCGAGCGCCAGCGAGACCCCATACCGGGACAGGATGTCGACCAACTCCTTGACGCTCTCTTTGAAGACGACATCCTGGATCAGGATGCAGAGCGAAAGCTCGACGTAGGGGCCATGGAGTGGCTTGTGACAAAACAGCAACTCCTCCCCCTCGACATCGACATTGAAGTACTCCGGCACGAATGAAAAGACACCGCGCCAACCCTCTTCTGGCTCCAGGTCCTGATCGTGCTCGGTCATCCCCTTGAGGTCGACGCAGAACAGCTGGAGCTGGCGCACGCAGTGTTCCAGGTCGAGTTCGGGCAAGCTCCTCTCACCGAAGTAGTCATCGAGCTTCATCTGTCGACTCCCATCGGCCTGGCCATGCGACTCCAGCCCGGATCCTCTCCTGCTGCGCGACGCACTTCTGGCTGCAGTCTGCTAACGTCCGGCCGACCCTGCACAGCGAAAACCAATGTAGAGCGACCAGACGATCGGTCGACCAAAGTTTCGGTAGCTGCTACGCGCCATCCGAGCCGGATGAGCAAATCCGCCACCCCGTAGCACCCGATCCTTGCCCACTGCCGGGCCCTGTGGATTTTCCCGCGGCGCCTTGCGGTAGTACTCCTCAGCGTACCAGTCGTAGCACCACTCCCACGCATTGCCGGCCATGTCGTAGACACCGGACTTGCTTCGACCACCAGGATAGCTGCCGACCGTGGATGTCCGCTTCAGCCCGGTCTCCTTGACGTTGGCCAGGCGGACCGCGAAGCTCTCGCCCCAGGGAAACTGCCCCCCCCCTCGCCCCGCGCTGCCCGCTCCCACTCGGCCTCGGAGGGCAGGCGCTTCCCGCGCCAGCGAGCGTAGGCGTAGGCGTCGAACCAGTCGACCCCCGTCACCGGCTGATTGTCGCCGGTGAACTGGCGATAGGCTTTGCTCTTCCAGGTGGCCGGGACGTGGTCCTTGTCTGCCGGCTCGTCGGGGTGGCAGCGCGTGTGGTCCTTGCCCTTCTTGATCCAGTTGACGAACAGTCGGTACTCTGCGTTGGTCACCTCGTAGCGGTCGATGTAGTACGAGTCCAGATAGACCACACGCCGGGGGCGCTCGTCCTTGGTCCGATTGGAGCCCATCATGAACTCCCCGGCTGGAATACGGACCATGCCGGCTGGCGGACGGGATGGCGTGGTCCGCAAGTCACCCCCACCATCACGCACCCTCGGGGCCGGGTGCTGGGCCTCGGCCTCACGGCTGGTTCGCCGCAGGTCGGTCAGTGGGCGCTGCGCCTCGGCCAGACGTCGATCG
>CAZANL010000187.1:0-8128 GCA_964486115.1 uncultured Planctomycetota bacterium | reverse complement strand
TCTTCAGGCCGTCGACCAGCGCCCGTGCGCGGACCAACACCGTCCCGGCAATCCGCCGCTGGTCTGTGTCGACCCGTAGGTCGATCCGATAGTAACGCACATCATAGAATTGTCGGGAATCCGCCGGCTTGTCACCCTCGATCAGTGGCAGCGGATTGAATGACGGGTACTCGGACTGTTGCGCACCTGCCGAGCCGACCAATGCCAGTAATGTCAGCGGCAAGTAGATCAGGTCACGCAGCCGAAGTTTGAATCGCCGTCGACCAGCGGCCATCGAGCATTCTACTCGGCCAGAACTCGGCTCTGCGCACCCTTCGGACCGGCGCGTCGCAACAGGCTTCTCGGCTTGGGAGTGGGGCTGTTCCGACATGGCTCACGACAATAGTGGTACGATGGCGGCATGTCAAACTCACGGCTCGCCTCGGTGTCGAGGCGGCCCATGGCCAACCGTCGCACCAGCGGCCAGCAACGCAACAGGCCGGCCGCAGAGCAGGAACTCAACCAGACCGATTGGAGGCGAGCTGACGAATGCCGAACGGCTGGGAGTTGATCGTCCTGGGAATCGCGCAGGACGGCGGCCTGCCCCACGCGGGCTGCAATTGCTCGACCTGCCAGGAGGTCCAGGAACTGGTCGCCTGCGTCGGGTTACGGCACGTCCAGGCCGGGCTCTCCTTCCTGTTCGACGCCACACCCGACCTGCCGGCTCAGCTACGCATGCTGACTGGCGGCGGCCCACCGGACGGGATCTTCCTGACTCACGCCCATATCGGACACTATCCTGGCCTGATCTATTTCGGTCAGGAGGCGATGAGCACTTGCGACCTGCCGGTCCACGCCACTGACCAGATGATCAGCTTCCTGGGCCAGAACCAGCCCTGGCAGACCCTGATCGACGCAGGCCATATCGATCCCCGGGTTATCGTGCCGGATCAACCTGTCTCACTGACCGAGGGCCTGTCGGTGACCGCCTTGCGGGTGCCCCACCGAGACGAGTTGAGTGACACGGTGGGCTACCGGATCGACGGGCCACGCGCCAGCGCTCTGTTCATCCCAGACATCGACGACTGGGACCTCTGGGAGCGAGACCTGGGCTCGCTGGCCGACGAGATCGACCTGCTGCT
The DNA here is from genome assembly GCA_964486115.1 of uncultured Planctomycetota bacterium. Taxonomy (GTDB): domain Bacteria; phylum Planctomycetota; class JACQVV01; order JACQVV01; family CAZANL01; genus CAZANL01. The sequence goes on along the minus strand of CAZANL010000187.1, from coordinate 7,007 downwards.
GCTAGACGGCACCTTCTCTTCGGCTGACGAAGTTCCGGGACGCGTCGTGCACCACCCGCTGATGCCCGACACGCGACAGCGTCTTGCCGGGTCATCGGCCAAGCTCTGGTTCCTGCACGTCAACCACACCAACCCGGCCCTACTCGAACGGGCACCCGATCTGGCTCGCCAGGGCATGAGCTTCGAGCTCTAGGACCCGTTGCGCTAACACCACCGCAACGCGGGCCAAACACTCGACCACCCGCATGTGCTCTACGACCAACCCCGCTCACCACACCGCCGCACAAGATCAGCTCTCGCCCTGATAAGCATATCGATGCTGGAGGAGGCAGCCGAACAGGATCAGCGGGACCGAAGACGCAACGTACGGCCAGAGCGAAACCCCGGCCTGCATCACGATGCGCAAATAGCCATAGATCGCCCACAGAGAGATGCCCATGAACAGCATCCAGCGGCCGGCCAGCCACCAGATTTCCTCCGTGATTTGTTCCGGCCCCTCAGGCAGTGGCTGGGTCCCGGCAGGCTGATTCACTATCTGCTCATTGAGCTCGTAGATCAGCTTGCGCGTACCGCGAATGGCCCACATCTCGACCGGCCAGGCGACCGCGGTCGCGATGATGGCCACCGCAATCACTCCCTGGTGCACCCAAAGCGGGAACGCCCCGCTGTCTACCGCCCCACCGAGAACCGCGGCCGCGATCATCGTCACCATCGCCACGAACGAGGACGGGAAGACCTTGTCCTTGTGAGGCTTGTGCCGCTCGTTCAGGCTCGGACCCAGCCCCTTCTGCTTGACGGCTCGTTTGATCTGGATGCTGGTCTCGATCACATAGAACGAGCCGGCGCAGTGGCTCATGATCACGACCGTGGCACCGATCAACCCCAACAGCACGTGAAACTGGCGGGAGGGCTGGTTGCCGAACACCCCGCTGGTCAGCAGCGCCCCGAGGACGATGCACGTGCAGAAAATGCAACCGAGCAAGAAGACGAACGCCATCGATCTGAGCTTCATCTAGTGTACCTCCTCGAAAGGTGGCTCCAGGAAGGTCGACATCCACTCGATTCCCTTCTTGATCTTCAGCTTACTCTTAGCGGCCAGCAGTTCGGAGAAGCCGACACTCTTCGACGCGGGAATTCCAGCCCCCATCGCGGCGAAGGGCACCGGATCTGGGGCGTGGGTCCTGGTCTGTAGTGACGTCACGTGATCCGGCAAGACCGCAATCCGATGTGGCCCCAACGCCGGCAGGCCTTCGCACAGCACCTGCAGCACCTCCCGATCGATCGCTTCGATCGCCATGATCTTCTTGTGCAACTCGCCCTCATGACTGACCTCGTCGGGGGCCTCGATATGGACGTAGACCAGATCGTGCTCGACCAACGCCTCGAGCGCCGCCTCCGCCTTTCCCCGATAGTTGGTGTCGACGTAGCCCGTGATCCCCGGCACATCGAGCACCGACCACCCCATTGCCGTGCCGAGACCGCGCACCACATCGACGGCCGAGATCACCGCTCCGCGCAAGCTATGGCGCTCCTCGAAGCTGGGCAGGGAGGGCGACTTGCCCTGCCCCCAGAACCAGACCATATTGGCGGGGTTCTCGCCCAGATCGCGACGCGTGGTGTTGACCTCGTGCTCCTCGAGCAGCTCGCGCGAGCGGAAGGTCAGCTCGGTGAAGCGATCCGCATCGCCCCCCCGGGGCAGATGATCCTCGATCGATTCTCCGGGGATGTTGTGTGGCGGGGTCGTTTCCAGATCGAGCTCGCCGGCGTTCTTGACGACCAGTAGATTGCGATAACTGTTACCGGCATGGAATTCCAGATCTCCACCGCCCAGTTCTCGCTGAAGCAACCCGATCAGCAGCTGCGCTTCGGGCGTCGAGATGTGCCCTCCGCTGAAGTCCGCAAGTTGATTGTCATAGGTGGTGATCAGATTGCAGCGAAACACCACGTCCCCCGGAGCCAGCGAAATCCCGGCGGCCAGAGCCTCGAGGGGAGCTCGCCCGGTGTGGTGAATCGCAGGGGCATAGCCACAGATCGTCATGTTCGCCACATCCGAACCCGGCTCGAACTGCGCGGGACAGGTTCTCACCAGTCCCAGCACGCCGTCTCTGGCAACCGCATCCATCTGGGGGGTCCGCGCAGCCTCCAACGGCGTGCGACCCGAAAGCCGAGGATGCGGCTCGTCGGCCATACCATCACCAATCAGGATACAGAACTTCATCCAACAAGATCGCTCACGCGCAGCAGCTTGTGCTGTACACCCCGGCTCCCGGACTGGCTGCCGGCGAAAGCGAGGATCTTGTCTTCCTCGACCGGGCCCACGATCAATCCCCCGAGGTTCTCGCAGAGGGCTGTTGCCTCGACCACGATCCCTTGTTCGTCACATCGATTGCAGATCTCTTGCATTTCCTCCTGACCCACCACACCATCGAAGGACAGGTAGTAACGCCCGAACCGCGAGACCACATCTCGCACCGTAGATTTGGGGGCGATCGGGAACATCTCGGCGTGTTTGAAGATCTGCTCCTCTCGCTTGAGCGCGACATTGACCAGATCGGCCACGACCGCCGCGGCCGTCGGTCCTGCCCCAGCAGCGTAGCCCGAAAACAGCAGCGGACCACTGCAGTTGCTGACGCAGTAGAGTGCGCAGCGGGCACCCTCTACACCCGCCAGGGGATGATCGACCGGGATCAGCGTCGGATGCACCCGCAAGTCGAGTGCCTCTTCCCCCCATACACCCAGGGCTAGCAGACGGATTCGGTAGCCCAGGGTGGCACTCAGCTCCAGATCTCGCGGACTGAGATCCTCGATGCCTTCGTGATAGATGTCCGCCAGGTCGACCCGGCCCGAGAAACAGAGATTTGCCAGAATCGCGAGCTTGTGGGCCGCATCGTGGCCCCCGACATCCTCCATCGGGTCGGGCTCACTGTATCCCAGCCGCTCGACCTCGACCAGCGCTTCGTCGAGCGGCAGGCCATCCCGCTCCATCGCGGTCAGGACAAAATTGGCCGTCACATTGAGGATGCCGTAGATCGCATGAATGTCGTTGGCGACCAGTTCATCGCGCAGCAGGCTGACCAGCGGCAGCCCCTCCCCGACCGAAGCACCAAAGGAGAGACTCACGCCCCGCTCCCGCGCTAGCTGAATCAACTCGGTACCATACATCGCCAGCAATCCGGCGCTGGCGCTGACGACCGATTTACCCGACGCGATCAGCTGCCGGACGATGCGATTCTCCTCCTCCACCTCCCCGACCAGCACCGCCACCACAGGGATCTCATCGTCATCCAGCATGTCACTCAGCTGGTTGGTGAACACACCCTCCGACAGTTCGACAGCACGCGGGCGCACCGCATCGGTGTCGACGACGCGGGCCAGCCGCAGATAGCGGCCGGTCTTGCGCGTCAGATGAGCCGACTCCTCGATCAGGATGCGGGCCACTTCACAGCCAACGGCGCCAAATCCGACCAGACCGATGCGTGTTGTTCGGAGCCGCGTCGTATCGGAGAGCCGGCGAGGGGTTCTCCCCCCTGATGTCATATCAACGTATCCCCATACACAAAAAGATGTTACATTTTTATGAATTATACTGCGCCGCGCTGAAAAGTCAATCGTCCCACCAGCAACCCCAACGCCAGCAGCGCAGCGGCGACGGGCATCCAGTCCCCTGTGTAGGAGAAAACCGTGCGCTCCCGCCGCAGGTGGACGGCACCCACGAGAAGGGCCTCACGATCAAGCTCCGTCCGGTCCAGAATACGGCCACAGGGATCGATCAGCGCGCCGTAGCCACTGTTCGAGTTGCGCACCAGATAACGTCCATTCTCGACTGCCCGCAACACAGCGGTCTCCAGATGCTCTGCCGGTTGATTGGTACCGACGAACAGGTAGTCGTTCATCAGCGAAAACAGCAAGGTGGCCCCCGAAGCCGTCAGCGCTCGCCCGACGTGGGGCGTCGTGTCCTCGTAGCAGACTAGCAGGCCATAACCTGCGCCGGAGACCGAGATCAGTCTGGGGGTCGCTCCGAGTGTCGACCAGGTCCGGCCCGGTGGTTTGTTGACCGCCGCGTGTTCTCCCACCAGACGGCCGGCGGCATCGTAGACCTGGCCCAGGTTGATGAAGTGAGTCCGTTGGTCACGCCACTCATAGGTGCCCAGCACCAGATGGAAGTCCCGAGACAGCTTGCGTCCCTCGACAAAGATTCGCTGCATGCGCGGGTCCTGCGAGAGATCGGCTTCATCCAGCGCGTACTGTGGCCAGACGACCACCTGGGCCCCTCGGCGCAAGGCCTCGAGCGTCAGGTCGTGATAACGAGCAAAGATCTGCGGGTAGTCTCGCTTCTCCGGAAAATTGGGCTGGACGATGCCGATCGTCACCACCTCCCCTCCGAGTGGCCGAGAGAGGCGCCAGCCACCGTAGATCATCGTCAGCAGCACGAGCACTCCGACCGAAACTGTTCCGGGCAACCGTCGCCGCAACACCCACATCCGGCCCAGATGGCACGCGACACAGATCCCCACGAACGTCATCAGCGACGACCCCCCGAGAGCGGACAGCTGGCGCAAAAGGGGCGGCCCCTGTCCCGCGTGGTGCGCCCAGTAGTTGCCCATGGGCTGGAAACCGAAGGCGAACAACAGGGCGAGCCAGAAAACCGGATAGAGCGCGGGTGTGTACCAGGAAGGCTCCCGCGACTCGATCCAGGCAGTGGCCAGGCCAAACAGGGCCATGAACGCCGCACCCACACAGAGTGCCGCGTAGAACAAGGCGGGCTTGTGCAGCAAGATCCAGCGGAAGGTGAACCCGAAGTAGATCAACCCACAAACCAATCCCAAGATCATCCGGGCCCACCAGCGCCGTCCATGACAGGCGAAGATCAGCGGTGCGGGGGCAATCCATGCCAGCCAGGGCCACTCGAAAGGGGCGTGAATCATGAACAGAAATGTCCCCGCCAACCCGGCGGCGAGCAGATCGAGCAGCATATTCGGCTTGCTCCTCATTGACGGAAGACTCTATCTGGCACGGGGAAAGGCCGCAACCACCTTGACCTTTTCCAGCCAAAGAGTAGACTCGAATTCGGAACTACGAGAAACAGTCGGCGCGTGCTCTCACGCTCAAACTCGATGCAGCCTGGCCGTGAGCAGTGGCGAATAGGACGAGTCGTTGGGTGCGAGGGTGTTCCCATGGGCCGACGTTAAGCGGTTCCCAGGAGTCGGTCGCCCGGTGAATTACTACGAGGTCGCCAGGTGGGAGAGCGGGATTTACATCCGCGTGCATGGTCTGGCGAACAGACACAACTCCCACTTATTCAAGGATCTGGCTGACACCCTGCTCCAGAAGAGTTACTGCCACTTCTTCATCGACCTGGAGCACTGCAAGGGGATGGACAGCACGTTCATGGGCGTGCTCGTCGGCATCGTACTCTACGGCGAACGCGTCCACGGTGCCCGCGGCAAGACACGCGTCATGGTGCTCAACGCCAGCGAGCACAATGACCGCCTGCTCGCCAGCCTGGGACTGCAGAACATCATCGAGATAAAGCAGGAACAGGTCTCGCTCCCGGAAGGCACAGCGTTCGAGCGACTGGAGGAGAGCGAGTTCGATCCGGTCAGACGAATCCTGTTGATCAAGGAGGCTCACGAACACCTCGCTTCGATCGACGAATCGAATGCGAAGATCTTCGGGCCGTTCCTCGAGAACCTGGCCCGCGAGCTGCCTCCGGACCCCCAGCAAGACCAGTAGAAGACCATCGAGCTGTTACGGGCCAACCGCACCAATGGTTTCGAACAGACGTGATCATGCTAACATTGCGCGATCGTCTCGGCGGCTTTGCTGGCCGGTCAGCTCCATCGAAGTGCTGCGAGATATGTCGACCAACGACAATGAGCCGAAACACCCGGCCCGCCAACCCGTAGGACTCACCGAGTCATTGCCCCTTCAACCTGAAAGAGAGGAACACAATGCGGAATCACATCACGCGCCTGTCGGTTCTGTCGATGCTGCTGTCACTGGCTTTGGTGGCGTGCAACCACTCCGAGCACGCCAGGCAACAACGTCTCCAGCTCCAGGCCCAACAAGCAGCGGAGCAAGAAAGAGCGCTCATGGCCAAGAAGGCCGCCAAGCAAAGCGCCGAGTCCAGCTTGGCCGGACCCAAGCTCTGCGGAAAGTGCGGGCACATCAAGGGCCAGGCCACCTGCTGCAAGAAAAGCGCAAAGGCCTGCAAGGGCTGTCAACTGGCCAAGGGCGCTCCCGGCTGCTGCAAGATGAAGCAGGGTGACGATGTGGCCCTATGCCGTGGCTGCGGACAGATCAAAGGCGGCGACAAGTGCTGCAAGAAGAGCAATCCCGTCTGTGGGAAGTGCAAGCTGCAGAAGGGGTCACCCGGCTGCTGCAAGCTGACCAAGCAGTAAAAAGTCCGCAGAATCGCCACCAGCGCCTCTGTATAATGCCCCGATGCGCATCCTGGGGCTCAACTTCTCCATCGATTCCGCCGCGGCACTGGTGGAGCATGGGTCGCTGGTGGCCGCTGCCTGCGAGGAGCGCTTCGATCGCCAGAAGCACTCGCGCGCCTTCCCCAATCAGGCGATCCGCTTCTGCCTGTCTCATGCGGGCATCGACCTGGACGGGCTCGATGCCATCGCCTTTTTCTGGAACCCCGCGCTCCATCTGGAGGGTCTGCCGGGCAGCCACCTGACGAGCTACCGCAACCACGCCGAGTTCCTCTACCAACTGCCGGCTCAGCTGGCCCGCTTCGCCCCGATCGGGCCATCGCGCTACACGCTGACCGAGATCGATCGAGGGGCCGACCGTCGCCCGCTGCGGATCTACCAGGTCACGCACCACCTGTGCCATGCCGAGCTGGCCTGGAATCTTTCCGGCTTCGACCAGACCGCAGTGCTGACCATCGACGGCTACGGCGAGCAGTCCGCCGGTCTTCTCGGCCGTGCATCCAACAACGGAATCGAGGTGCTTGGCGAGCTGACCTTTCCCCACTCGCTCGGCTCGGTCTACGCCGC
>CAZANL010000186.1:3484-8138 GCA_964486115.1 uncultured Planctomycetota bacterium | reverse complement strand
GCCAGCTCACCAGCGATTTTGAGGGGCTTGGGCGGGAGCAGCATGAGCCCGTTCTGGCTGGTTCGCAGCGTCCATCCATCCGGATAGAGAAAGAATGGGCCGAGGGGGTGCTTGTAGGTGCGTGTCATCGCCGGTGCGGTCTGGACGGCCCGAGCGATCCGCTCCTGCTCGTCCTGGATCTGCCGGGCTTTCTTCGTCGAGATCTTCTCGGCAGAGTCTGGGCGGGAGGTGCCGCTCGAGGAACGGGCCGCCTCTTTTGCGGCACCGGCTTGTTCGCCAGAGCGTTCCTCTCCGCAGCCGCAGAGCATGGTCAGGAGAAGTAATGGCAGCCAGCGCTGCCGTTTTCGTGGGTGGTCAGGCAGAGCTCAGTCGCCGCTCTTGATGTAGTGTTTGTTGACGATCGTCTGGCAGTAGGGACAGCTTTTATGAAAGATGAACTGCTTGACGATGGCCTGTGCCTTGCGTGCCCATCGTTTCTCCCAGCTCCCTCGTTTGCGCTTGCCGCGGGCGCGCTCGACTTGGGCGCGCTCGACTTGTTGGGTCACGTCTGAGCCGGTGAAATGTTCGATCACCTCGTTTGCCGCCTCGCGAGCGGGCTCGTGGGGTAGCCGCGTTTGGGCCAGTGGCCAGACCACCCACTCCTCCCCGCTCTTGATCAGCGCCCGTCGGATGCGGTCAGCCACACCGTCATCGTTGGCCTTTGTCAGGTCGCGGAGCAGCTTGAGCGTCTTGTCGATCCGCTTCTTGATCTCCTGGGCCAGCAGCGGGTCCTTGAGGACCTGCTTTTGCGTCATCCATTGCCGCAATGCCAGGTGCTGTGAATCATGACCGTAGAGCCGGTGGCGTTCCCGATCCCGATCCCGATCGCCATCCCGGTCTCGATCCCGACCTTTCCCAGGCTCGCCCCTTGGGCCGCGCTCGAGTTCCGGTGTCTTGTCCTTGAGAAAAACCTTGGGGAGCAGCTCCTGCGCGAGCTTGAAGATGAGGCGTCGGACCTCGCCTTCGGAGGGGTAGGTGGTCAGCGGATAGAGGATGGCCAGCACACCAGGAGCCCCGTACTCGATGAACTCCTTGTGGTAGCTGTCGTGTTCGAGGTGACCGATCTTCGGATTCTCGAGCAGCTTCTGGGCCAGCTTGTAGGCTGCCTGCCGATCTTCCGCGGTCGGCTGCGGGCGATTCTTTGCGGTGTTCGTTTCTCTCTTGGGAGGTGGCGTCTTCTTCTTTGGCGCGACGACAAGGGGCGCCTTGTCGCTGGGCTGCTTTCGGTTGTTGGACCCCAGGATCTCCTTGGACTGGGTGATGAACCGATCGAGTTCCTTCAGGCTGGGGAGCTTGGGCCTGGGCTCGTCGGCCGAGAGAGGGAGGGCAACGAGCAGTGAAAGCAGGGTGATGGGGAGAAAGCGGGTCATCGATGAATCCTATATTGTCCTGAAAACCCCGCCATATGTACTCTACGATTTTGCGCTCGAATGTCAAGTCCACCTCGGCCAGAGCAGCTGGATCAGCCGAACAAGCCAGCCTGCTGGGGGGGGGCCTGTGGTGGGCCGCAGCAGTGCGGTGACACGGGTCAGATCCCGAGCTGCCTGCCCCGGAGTTGTCCGACAGAGGATCCGATATGCCAGGTCCAGCCGGTCTGGATTCACGTCTCGGGGCAGCTGAGCTGAGTAGTCGGAGGGCAACTCCAGCACATCTGGCTGGTCTCCGGTGAACAACTCGAACAGGATCGTCGCCAGCGCAAAGCAGTCATCCTCGGGAGTGGCGACGGCCCCACCACGCCGTGATGGTGAGAGATAGGGCGTGGTTCCAGCCAGCTGCGAGCTTTCCTCGCTCAGCAGAGACATCTTGACCTGTGCACCGTTGGTGCGCGGGACATTCTTCGGGGTTCGACAGGGCTGGCCCAGGTCGGTCAGCAGGAGCGCCAACCTTCCGCTGGTGTCTTCGTGAACAAGCACGTTCTCGGGCTTCAGATCGCCATGTACGATGCCAGCGCGACTCAATCCGCAGAGGATGTCGCACAGCTGATGTGCCAGCGGAAGAGCGGTGTTCCGGCGTGTGGGCGTGTCGATCACGTCTCGGAGGGTGAGCTCGCCGCCCCACGGCATCACAGCGTGAGCTGGTGGCCCGGGACTCACAGACTCGACCGGCACGACACCGGGGTGATGGCCGAATGCCATCTGATAGCGCGCAGAGCGAATCAAGAGCTCGCCGAGTGGGTTGTCGTTGGCCAATTTGAGCGCGACCACCCGACCATCGGGGGCCAGGGCCTTCCAGACCTCGCCGACCGACCCGCGGCCGGCGAGTGACAGCAGTCGATAGCCCCCGATGCGCTGATTGCGGCGAAAGCGGATTGGCGGGTCCTGCATTTTCGGTTGGCGGGGTGTGGGGATCAGTTGTCGGGACTTCCGGGACTGTCGGGGGCGTGGGCCGGGCCCGAGTGTGATCAGCGATCCGTCCTCCAGCGCGGCATGCAGCACAGACCGGCCGGCGACCAGCCCGACCACCGGCTGATCGGCCTGGTGCAGCACCGTAATCGGCTGCAGGGACAGTGGCTGATGGATGCGGATTCGCCCGTGGCGATCTCCAGTGAAGAGCCAACGATCTTCGGGGCCGGCAGCCAGGCTGAGCACGCGGGCAGGCATTCGCTGCTCGGTCAGCAGGTTCAGCGTCGCCGTGCAGTGTCGGCTGAGCACCGACCTGGACGAGACGACCATGCTGTCGTGGTTCGGCCCGATCCACATCCCGTCGATCGGCGCGTCTCGGCGCTCCCTGGCCAGAACCCGCAAGGTTCGGCTGCAGAGGAGCTGTATCGACCCCGAGCTGTCGAGTGACAGCAGGTGGCCGGTGTCGGCCACGAACTGCACGACCTGAACAGCGTGCTGGGCGCAGCGCCGGCTGAGGACCTGTCGCCGCGGCACGTCCCAGCCACGGATCAGCAGGAGCTCGCCATTGCTCATGCCGACCGCCAGGTCGTGGTCGCGGATTGTCAGCGCGTTGGCTCGGCACCAGCTTTCACGCCGGGTGGGCTCCGGGAGGCGGAGTAGGCGCCAGGTTCTATCGGCCGGCGTTCGCAGTGCGATCCGTCCTTCCTGGTCCAGTACAGCACACGCCTGTTTGGTGCTGCAGATCCGCCGCACGGTGCCGCGTCGATGTGCGGCCCAGCGCTTGAGGCCTGACGGGTGGAGTTCGATCAGTGCACCGTCGAGCCAGGCCTCGGGGCAGGCCAGCAGCAGACGATCGCCCCTCAGTGTGAGGTCATGCACCGGTCCGAAGAGCGCTGGCTGGAACTGGGTAATCGTCAGCTGATGAGCCGAGGTGTATCCCGTTTGGGAGGCCGCGGCGAGCTTGCGCGCGGCGCGTAGCGCGTCGGTTGTCCGGACGAACCGCTGGCTGCGACGGCAGCAGGTCTGGCGAAAGTAGTCGTCGAGTCCCAGCGGCGGCAAGCCGGGCAGGAACTGGCTGGGCAGCTGGAGGCGGTCCGGCAGGTGGCCGGTGAGCATCTCGAACAACAGTATGCCGGTGGCGTAAAGGTCGGTCTGGGCGGTTGGACGGTCTCCGCGTCGCTCTTCGGGGGCCTGATAGCCCAGCGTGCCGGCAGTTGTCGCATCTCGGGCGGTGCGCAGACTGTTTTCGACCTGGCGCTCAGGCGAGAACCGGCCAGCCAGCTGCCCCAGCCCGAAGTCGATCAGTTTTACCTGGTCGTCCGGGGTGATGAGCACGTTCTCGGGCTTGATGTCGCGGTGAATGCCGCCCCGTCGGTGAATCGCTCGCAGGATCCGCAGCAACTGCAGCAAGAAGGTGCTGGCGCGGGCTGGGGAGAGCTGTCCCTGCTCGCGCAGTAGCTGGCGCAGCGTCTGGCCGCCCACATCGGGAAAGACCACCGCCGCCGGTATCAGGTCGAGCCGCAGTGCGATGATCGGCAGGATACCGGGGTATCGGATCTGCTGGCGGAAGCGGGCCTCCTGCACCAGCATCCAGGTGTACTTGGACTGAGCCGTCAGCTTGAGTATGACGGAGTGCCCGTCCGGCTGTGTGGCCCTGTAGACCTCCGAGAAGGCGCCTTGGCCCAGTGTTTCGGCCAGCCGATAGGGCCCGACGAACTGCCCGGAGAGCAGACTCTGTGACATCGATATTTGGTAACTGCGGGAGGGACGAATTGTGATATCCTACCGCTCCAATGTCCGCGATACCTGTTTACGACTCCCGTGTGGCCGAGGCGACCGAGCATATCTACGAGAAGGTCCGGGACTCCACACCCCGCTTCGAGTGGGAGCTCCAGGCCCCGCTGATTCACGAGATAAACCGACTCAAGGCGGAGAAGAACGCGGTCATCCTGGGTCACAACTACCAGGTGCCGGCGATCTTCCATGGGATATCGGATTACACCGGAGACTCGCTCGGGCTGGCCTACGAGGCTCAGAAGGCCGAAGCGGACATCATCGTCTTCTGCGGCGTGCATTTCATGGCCGAGACGGCCAAGATCCTCAGTCCCGACAGGCTGGTGCTGATTCCGGATCTGGACGCCGGCTGCTCGCTCTCCGAGAGCATCACCCCCGAGGATGTTCGCGCACTCAAGGCGCAGTATCCAGGTCGGCCGGTGGTGACCTACATGAACACTCCCGCCGACATCAAGGCCGAGTCGGATGTGGTCTGCACC
>CAZANL010000186.1:0-3474 GCA_964486115.1 uncultured Planctomycetota bacterium | reverse complement strand
TCGAGTCGCTGGGGGCCGACGAGGTGATCTTTCTGCCCGACGAGTATCTGGCGCAGAACGTGGCGGCCCAGACCGATGTCAAGGTGATCACCTGGAGCGGACGCTGTATCGTCCACGAGCAGTTCTCGGCCGAGCAGATGGAGGCCTATCGCCGCCAGTATCCCGGCCTGACGATTCTCAGCCATCCTGAGTGCTCGCCCGAGGTGGTGGCGGCGTCCGACTACACCGGCTCGACGAGTGGGATGATCAACCATCTGCACGATGTGACGACTGAGCGGGTGCTGATGGTCACCGAGTGCAGCATGTCGGACAATGTCCAGTCGGCCCACCCGGAGTTGGAGTTCGTCAAGTCCTGCTCGATCTGTCCGCACATGAAGCGGATCAGCCTGGAGAAGGTGCTGTTCTCTCTGCGCGAGGAAGTCTATTCGGTCGAGATTCCGGCCGACGTTCAGCAGCGCGCGCTGCGGGCCGTCGAGCGGATGCTGGAGATCGGGCGCCAGGAGGAGAACCCTCCCGCAGAGCACTAGTCCGGCGCCGCTTATGCCTGGCCGGTCGAAGGAACCACTCTACACGCCGACATTCTGGCTCGTGTCGCTGGCTCACCTGCTGCTGGCGGTTTCGATCCTGTCGATTCCACCGGTGCTCTCGGTGTTCGTGCGCTCCCTGGATGGGGACGAGGTGGCGATCGGCGCGGTCTATTCCGCCGCGATCTTCAGCGGCCTGCTGCTGCGGCCGGTCACCGGCTGGATTCTCGACCGGCTGGGGCGTCGCTGGGCCTTCTTGCTCGGCGGCGTGCTGACCGCACTCTGTTTCCCGATCTACAACGGAATCACCCACCTCGGCTGGGAGTTGTTTGCGCTGCGCGTCCTGCATGGCGTGGGGATGGGCGCGCTGTTTCCCACCCTGTTCACCTACGCCTCCGACATCTCGCCCGCTTCACGCCGCACCGAAGGGCTGGCCGTCTTCGGGGCGGTCGGGCTGCTGGCGATCGCGACCGGCCCGGTGCTGGGTGAGTGGCTGGTCACGAACTGGGGCTTCGGGGCGTACAACTGGACGATGGCCGGCTTGGCCTTCGCCGGACTGGTCGTCAGCCTCTGCTGCAAGGAAACCCGCCCGGCCGGTGGCAGTGGCGCTGGCGGCGGCTGGGCGGCCTGGCGCTATGCCCTCGCCCACCGCCCGCTGCGTGCGATCTGGAGTGTCAGCGTTGTCTGGGGGATCGTCCTCGGGGCCTACTTCGCCTTCCTCGAGCCGCTGTGCACCGCCCGCGGAGTGCCCTCGGTGAGCCACTTCTTCCTGCCTTATGGCTTGTCTGCCGTGGCGCTGCGACTGGTCGGCGGTGGTGTGCCCGATCGCGTGGGCCCGGCGCGCCTGTTGCTGCCCTCGCTGCTGCTGCAGGGTGCCGGCGTGCTGGTGCTCGGACTGGCTCACACGCGCCAGTGGATGTGGGTCGCCGGGATGCTGGCCGGCATGGGGCACGGGTATGTCTTCCCGATCCTCAATGCGCTGGTGGTCGACCGCTGTGCCGCCGATCGGCGAGGGGTGGTGGTGACCCTCTACACGATCATGATCGAGATCGGCTCGCTGATCTTCACCCCGCTGGTCGGCTATGTGGTCAAGACCTGGGGTTACCGGCCGCCCTTCCTGATCGGCGCCGGGTTGCTGGCGCTGGTCGGGCTGCTGTTCGTGGTGTGGGATCCGAGGCTCGTGCACCGATCCGGAGCAGCGGAGCAACCGCACGTCGTTCCGGAGGCCGACAAGCAGCTGGCCTAGGAGCGGGTTGTCTCCCGGACCTCCTCGGGAGGCTCTCGCCAGCGGCGGTGGCTCCAGAGCCACTGCTCGGGATAGCGGCGGATGCCGATCGCCAGTCCGTCGTTGATCGCCTGTAAGATTCGCTTCTGGTTGGCCTCGCTGCGCTCCCCGTCGACCCACTCGACGACGCCCCAGAGCTCCAGCTTGTACCCTCCACGTTCGGACTGGCGCATGACCGAGCCGATCAAGATCGGCGCCCGTGAGACCAGGTGCAGGTGAGTGATCGCCGAGCCGGTCGCGGCCAGCTTGTCGCCGAGGTACACCCAGAGGGCGTTGCGCCCCTTGGCGTGCTGGTCGACCAGCATCGCGATCGAGCTGCCCTCGGCGAGGCAGCGCTTGAGTGCGCGCAGGACGTTCCACTTGGAGAAGATGCGTTGGCGACCGGACTCCCTCACCTTCCGAGCCCAGCGCTCCATCGACGGGCTGTCCAGCGGACGGGCGACAGTCTGCAGCGGCAGGCCGGCCAGCGCGCCGGTGTGGCCGGTCAACTCCCAGTTGCCGACGTGGCCGCCGGTGCACAGCAGCGCGTTGCCCGCCCCGGTGTACTCCAGCCAGGGCGTCAGCGGCGTCATGTCGACCTTTTGCTCCAGGTTGCCCTCGGTGATCAGCGGGATGCGCAAGAACTCGACGAACAGCAGCCCGAGATGCCGGTAGTACTTGCGCAGAAAGCGCCGTGGGTTGGCTGGGGGCTGGCCGAACAGGTAGGTGTGGTGAGTCGCGATCCGGTCGACGTGATGGCGCTGCGCCAGCCCGATCAACTCCCCGATCAGCCGGCCGCCGGCGAGAGCAATCGACTCCGGAAGCATGCAGAACAGAGCCTGGAAGGCGCGGGCCAGAAGCGCCAGGGCGAAGTCCAGCATCCGCATTGGCCGAAGGGTAGCACGGTCGGAGGGGGCTTACCAGCAGTGTTCTCTGGCCCGGTCGGACACGGCTGCGGATCACTCGGTCCGAATGTAGAGGGTCAGTCCCTCCTGCCGCTGGAGGTAGTTGTAGAACCCAGCGAACGGCGGGGTGAAGCGGCCCGCTTGAAGATAGTCACGGCGTGGCCGAGCCACCTTGTCCCGGTCGGCGTAGATCGCCAGCTCCGGCTTGAGTCCTTCCAGCTCGACCAGTGCGGAGGGCAGGCCGACCACCGTGATCCCCTCGCAGACCCAGCCGTAACGCTCCCGGCTCCAGTCTCGCGCGACGCGTCGCGGGACCCAGGTGTTGTCCGGGCCCACCCGATAGACCTTGCCCAGCTGGACGGTGAACAGCGCGACCCGGGATCTGGCCGGGATCTGCTCGTCGGCCAGCGCCTCGCGCAGCGCTCGCTTCGACTGGTCGACGGGGTCCTGTTGCAGATGGAGGACCAGTCCGGCGGCCCACAGCAGCAGGCCGGTCATCAGCGACGCCAGCAGGAGCGCGCCTCGTGGCCGGCGGGCCAGTCCGGCCAGCGCCGCGCCGGCGGCGCCTGCTGCCAGCGGGAGCAGCGGCAGCGCGTAGCGCGGGTTGGTCCGGTGGGCCAGCAACAGGATCGCCAGCAGGTAGGGCAGGAAGACACAGGCCAGCACCCGGGTCCAGGCTCGGTACCGCTCATCGGCCCGTGCGTGGTGGATCCAGACCAGGCAGCCGATCAGGGCTACCGGGCCGACGACCCGCAGTACGTCCCAGCCGAACCGGCCGCTC
>CAZANL010000185.1:0-8145 GCA_964486115.1 uncultured Planctomycetota bacterium | reverse complement strand
TTGGCCTCGTGGGTCGAGGACAGATTCCGGCCGTCCGCCTCGATGGCGACCCGCTTGACAGGCTGACGAAATCCGATCCAGCGGGCTGCGTGTGTTTCCTGGCTCTGGTTGTCGTGGCGTTCGGTGGACAGCCCCATGGGCAGCACGTAGTCGGCGTACCAGGCGGTCTCGCTCCAGGTCGGCGTCAGCGCGACATGACACTCGATCTTTGTTTCGTCGGTCAGCGCCTCGATCCAGGTGAAGCCGTCGGGGTAGGTCCAGACTGGATTGAAGACTCGGGTGAAGTACATGCCGATCTTGCCCCGACCTTCCTTGAGGAAGTGCGGTAGCAGGAACGAGAGCTCGAAGAAGGACAGCGGATATTCGTTCGGCCAGAGCAGCTCGTTCCACTGCTCGTGCTTCTCTGGCATGTTCGGATGGGTCGGCTTGAATTTGTTCCAGCTAGCCAGGTTGACCCCGCCACGGGTGCCATAGCTGCCGGTCAGGACGATCAGCAGGTCGAGGCAGCGGGTGATCTGCCAGCCCCAGAGGTTGCCCGATGCCGCCGAGCGCCAGCTGTAGGTCGCAAAGGCATTGCCGGCCTCGGCCACGGCCTCAGCCGCCTGGCGCAGCGACTCGACGCGCAGGCCGCACTCCCTGGCGGTGGCTTCGAATGTCCACTGACTGTATTCGTCGGTCAGCTTCTCGATAAAGGAGTCGAACGTCCGGTCAGCTTCCGGGTAGCGGCGCTCGAGATATGTCTCCCAGTTGACCCAGGTCTCGACAAAGTTCCGGTCGTACGCACCGGTCTCCAGCAGGTGGCGTGCGATGCAGAGGAAGATCGCTCCCTCGGTGCCCGAGTAGCAGGGCAGCCAGACATCTGACTTGGCGGCCGTGTTCGACAGGCGCGGGTCGATCGTGATCATCCGGGCGCCCTTGCGGCGTGCTTCGAGGATCCGCTGAGCATGGGGGTTGAAGTAGTGTCCGGTCTCCAGGTGGCTGGTCAGCAGCAGAATCGTCTTGGCATTCTCCCAGTCGGGGCTGGGCCGATCCGAGCCGCACCACATCTGATGTCCCAGTCGGGCCGAGCTGGAGCAGACGTTGGTGTGACTGTTGTGGGCATCCACCCCCCAGGCTGCCAGCACACGATTGACGTAGCCGTCCTCGCCGGGCCGCCCGATGTGGTACATGATCTCGTCCTGCCGGTCCTGGTCGTACAGCTGGCGCATCTTGTCGCCCAGCTCCTGCATCGCCTGGTCCCAGCTGATCTGTTCCCACTGGCCTTCGCCCCGCGCGCCGACCCGCTTGAGGGGGTAGAGGATTCGGTCGGGGTCCTCCAGCTGGTTGGGGGTTGCGGCGCCCTTGGCGCAGAGCATACCGCGGCTTCCCGGATGCAGCGGATTTCCCTCGATCTTACGAACCTCGTGGGTCTCCTTGTCGACGTAGGCGACGATGCCGCAGCCGGCCTCGCAGTTGAAGCAGAGGCTCGGCACGATGCGGTAGTGCTTCTCCACTTTTTTGGGCCAGGCCGTCGACTCGTATTCAACCCAGTCGTCCCACTTTTCGAACGGTGGAGAGGCCGACAGCTTGCTGGTTTGCCATCGTGGTCCAGACATGGGTCCTCCTATGAGAGCGGCACTTCTTGGCCTGCATGCACCCAGATGTGATCCCAGGCGTAGAGGCCGATCAAGGTCAGCACGGCGGCCGCATAGCCAACCGTCGGCATGCTCGACATGGCGAGTAGGGCCAGCAGGAGTGGTACGAGTCCGCCCATGATCAACACCACGCCGTAAAACACCGCTGTGTGGTGTCCATGCAGGATGAGTCGCTTGACCGCCAACATGTGATGCGAGTGTGCCGGCAAGAACACCGTCTCGCCGAGCACGACTAGCAGGTGAAGTGCCAGTGAGGCGCAGAGCACGCTGCCCAGCACTGGGAAGCCGATGCCACTTCCACCGCCGATCAGGATCAGGCTGGCCGCACCATAGGCCGGGGCCTGGAACGCGAGGTCAACCGTCGGCGTCAGCCCTTGCCAGAACTCCCGGCCTCGGGCTTGGGCGAAGAGGAAGCCGGAATAGACCGCCGCTCCCAGCGCGGCGATCAGCGAGATCGGCGAAAGCTGCAGTGCCGTGTCCTGGCGTCCGAAGAGCACGGCGGCCAGCAGACACGTGCTGAGGATGCCGTGGGCGATGAGCAGATAGGTTCCGCGCACCAGCCAGCTGGACAAGTTGCCCCTGGTGAGCAGCATCCAGAACCGGCTGGGTTGCTTGAGGTCGGCGACGAGGATCACCGTCGTCAGCGCGGTGAAGATCAGCGAAAGCAGAACGGGGCCGAGTGTCAACTCGTGGCCCGCGAACATCGCCGCCAGCCCGATCATCAGCGCTCCTGTGGCGACTCCCTTGGTTGCCAGGTACCCGACGAGCGCCTCGCCCCATGGTTTCTGATGGCTGACGTTGTAGTCGATCCGCGGTGCGCCGGCCAGCTTGTGGGCTGCGCTGTCGACAGGCTCAGCGAGAGCGCCCGAAACGAACTCTCCCCGCCCGACTCCGGCGTCGTGGGTGCCCTCGCGATAGCACTCGTCGGCCCAGGCCGCCTCGGGGACCAGGGCCGCCTGCTCGGCGCCGAGGTAGAAGATCTTGGGGCCCGTGCCGAGGTCGAGTTTGCGGCGCTGTACGCCGCTGCGGGTGACCAGCTGGGACACGTGCTCGGAGGGGTCCTCCAGGTCACCGAAAATTCGGCACTGGGTCGGGCAGACCTGGACGCAGGACGGAAGCATCCCGTTGTCGATCCTGTTGGCGCAGAAGTTACACTTTTCGGCCACCTGGTCGTTGGGGTCGATGAAGATCTGGTCGTACGGGCAGGCCGCCATGCAGGACTTGCAGCCGATACAGACCTCGTGGTTGAGATCGACGATCCCGTCCGGGCGGCGAAACAGGGCGCTCGTCGGGCAGATCGTTGCACACGGTGCGTCACTGCACTGGTTGCAGAGCAGCGGTGCGAAGGAGCGTCCAACGTTGGGGAAGGCGCCTTTTTCGACCGATTTGACCCAGCATCGGTTGACGCCGACCGCGACTTGATGCTCCGACTTGCATGCGATGGTGCAGGCGTGACACCCGATACAACTGGTGGTGTCGATGACCATGGCCCAGGTGGGCATGGCTCTTCTCCATGAGTGGCTGACGTTGGCGCGCCAGTTGACGTTGGCGCGCCAGTTAAAGACACCAGGATGGTCGATGTCAACCATAACCATCCACAGCACTCTGGGTGGGGTTTACCTGAGCGTCCACCAATCGAGCTTGGAGCAAACCGGAATACTGAGCCGCCTGAAGAGAATCCGCGAAGAGTCCGGAGTGGGGGTGATACTGCGCATTGTCCTGTTGCTCGGCGGATTCCTGGTGATGTCAATCGCCGGGATCGTGTTCTTGTCCAGCTACACGCCCGCTGTAATCAGCCTGCTCGGTCTTCTGCTCGGCCACCTGTTGCGCGACAAGATCGCTCAAAGAGCCGAACTGCTACCCGCCGTGAAGCTCAGCCTCTTGCTCTATGGCGTGGTGCTGGCCCTCGGAGACCTGCTCGACATGGGCAAAATAACGAAGTTGTCGATCATCACGGTGGCGACGGTGCTCGTCTTCGTGCTCCAGTTCTGGTGTTTGTCTGATCCTCTCGTTTACAGGTGGCGGATGACCCAGCCCAGGATGGACAATCGGAGTAGCGGGTTGGAGCAGCGGATTGACTGACGTGCATCGCTCCGATGTCCCACCGGCCATGTGCGGGTTCGAGGCCGTGAAACCGATTTGAGCAGCGAGTTGGCCCGAAGAGCCTTTGCCGGGGACAAAGTGGCCGTCGAGGAATTGGCCGAGGCGGGCACGGAGGTTTGGCCGGCTGACACCAACCAGTCAAAAGATATCCCGCGTCTTCTCCGGCCAGTCCTGCCCGCGTGTGCCCGTTTTCTGGTGCAGGTCCACTCTCTCCGGTGTGGAAACTGCGGCCAGATGGCCTGTACCGCCACCTGACGGGTGGCAGTTCCCAATTTACGTGCATTATGAAAGTTATGATGATACAAGTGATGTGAGTGAATGTATTTGCCCAAGACGCTTTTTCGGGCCCAAAATACATGAAGAGCGCAAACACATATCCCTAGTTGTGCACACAGGTCAATGAGGTCGTAAATGCATCGGTGGCGGTTAAACAGAGCGAGGGGATTCACTCTCACCGAGTTGCTCGTCGTCATCGCGATCCTGGGCATTGTGGTCGGTCTGCTGATCCCGGTGATCCAGTCTGCGCGAGAGACCGCCAACAGCGTGTCGTGCCGCAACAACCTCAAGCAGATCGGTAGTGCGCTGACCCTCTATGCGACCAACTTCAACGGTCGATACCCGCCGTTCAGCGACACTCTAAAGGAAAAGGAGACCCAGCTGCGTGCGACCTGGGTCGGCAAGGTGCTGCCCCTTCTCGGTGGCAGTCGGGGGGTGTTCAAATGTCCGACCGTCGATCACCAGGGCCAGGCGTTTCGCGATGGGGGGGACTTCAGCCCGGTGGATTTCCCGGTCGGCTATAACTTTGTCGGGATGACCTTCGTCGGGGGGGATACCTCCAGTCCGGAGATGGCGACCGGCGCGCCGATGGCGACCTTCCGCAGGCCGGCCACGACGATCATGGCCGGCGATGGGTCGTTGGACTTCGAGGGCAATGGGGTCGGCTACCTGATCGGGGGCCCCACCGACATGTCCGCGCCGAAGTATGTCCCACACCGCCGGCATGAAGGCTTCATCAACCTCGTCTTCGTCGACGGGCACGTCGAGTCACTGGATGATATCGGCTGGATTCGCCGCTGGACTGCGGAGGGAGCCGCTCGGCCAGGTGGCTCCAGTGGCGGGGGCTCCTCGAGTGGATGGTCATCGTCGGGTGGTTCGGGCGGCACGTCTTCTTCCTCCGGTAGCTCGTCTTCCTCTGGTGGTTCGGGTTCCTCGGGTGGTTCGTCCTCCTCGGGCGGAGGGGGCCTCAGCTCGGGGTCTTCCTGGAGCAATGGGGGGCAGCAGGGTGGGAGCGGGAACGGTGCCAGCGGTAGCCCGGGCAACGGGAATGGCGGGGGGAACTCCGGGTCGAGCTATGGTGGGGGTGGCGGCGGTTCGCAGAGCCGTTTGGGCTCTGGTCGAGGTAGGGGCCGCGGTGGCAGATCGACCAGGGATGGCGGCTCCGGGATAGGGCGGGGCGGCGGCAACGCCCCAGCGCAGGGCAGCTCACTCAAGGACATCGAGGGTGTCAAAGCGCTGCGAATCTTCATCTGGCGTCGTGCGAGCCGCAAGGGCCAGGAGTTGTCGATCAAGCTCATGCGCAACGGTCTTCGGATATACGAGGGTCCGATCGACAGCCGTGGGATTGCCGTGGTGCGCGGCCTCGAAGATGGTCGCTACACGCTCCATCTGTTCGATCCGGGAGGTGTGCATCTGCGCCGAAAGGCCTTCAGCTTCACCCGCAAGAAGGGGCTGACGCTGAAGATATACATCGGACATTAGCGCACGATCCCGCCCTGGCGGAAGACCTGCAAGATCAGCGAGTCGAAGTCGGTCGAGGTCGGGGCCAGCAGATAAGTCATTCCGTGGGTCCGGCAGAAAGCCTGCACTTCCTGGCAATAGTCGGTGAAGCTCTGGCGGTACGCTTCCAATGCGGCTGGTGTCAGTTGCACCTCCCGCACCTCGCCCGTTTCGCTGTCAGTCAACGATAGGCTGCCCTTTAGTTGAGGGCTGGTGTCCTGCTGGTCGACCAGATGGATCACGTACGTATCGAACTTGCCGTATGCCAGATGGCGCAGCGCGGGCTCGAATCCCTGTTCGTCCAGCAGATCGGAGAGCAGGAGCACGACACCCTTTCGAGTAATCTGGTGAGCGAATTCGGAGAGGCTGGCGGTCAGGTCGGTCCCGCCGCCGGGTTCGTTGCGCTCGAGGAACGAAAACACGTTGAAGATCTGGCCCTTTCCGCGCACCGGCGCAAGCCGCTGCCGCACACGGTCGCCGAAGAAGGCGAGCGACACCCGGTCCTGACTGGCCAGTCCCACGTATGCCAGGGCGGCCGCGACCTGTCGGGCAAAGTCGAATTTGATCGGGGACCCGAAGTGCATCGATTGGCTGGCGTCGACGAGGATGTAAATGTAGAGCTCCTCTTCCTCCTCGAACAGCTTGACCAGCAGTTTGTCGAGCCGCCGGAAGATGTTCCAGTCGATATAGCGGAAGTCGTCTCCTGGTGCGTAGGTCTTGAAGTCGGCGAACTCGACACTTGAGCCCTTCTTGGTGCTCCGTCGCTCGCCCCGCAGCGTTCCGGCGAACAACTTGCGCGAGACGAGGTAGAGGTACTCCAGTTTCTTGAGGAACTCGGCGTCGTAGAGGCTCATCGCGTTCCTCGGTAAAGGACTGGCTTGCCCTGCTTGATGTGGACCAGCACGTCCTGTCCAGCAATCACGGGGTAGGTCCCGTTGAGACCCACCCGGGTACCGTACACCGGCCAGATGAGCTTGCCTGTCGGCTGGCCATCATCCCGGGAGAAGGCGAACAGCGCCTCCCGATTGACATAGACGGTCTGGGCGCCGAGCAGTAGGCCGGGACCGAACTGCTGCAAAGGGCTCTGCACCCCCTTGATCAGTGGCAACGTCCGGGACCAGCGCAGCTGTGTCAGCCTTGCGTCGCAAGCAACCAGGCGGGTCGGGCCGAGCAGGTAGACCGTGGTACTCCCGGCGGCGACAGCGCGCCACGAGCCGGATGTGGTCAGCGTGACTTGCCGGATGACGGGGCGGTCGAGTTCCAGGCTTTGCAGCCTTCCGGCGTGTGTCAGCAGATAGAGCGTCTGATCGTTCCAGGCCATGTCGAGATAGGGTGAGAACCGGCCGCTCTTCCGGCCGAAGGCTGCCTGGCTGATCTGTGCTGGGGTGCGGAAGCGAAAGTGACCTCCTGGCGAAAAGAGATACAGCCTGTCGGTCTGGAGTAACAGGTGACGGTCGGCGATCCCGTGAATGGACCAGTGAGTGGCATGTGGGTCATAGCGCTTGGGCTCGGTTCGACCGGTGACCTGTGCGACGGACAGGATCCAAGCCGTGCGGCCGTCTATCGGATCGATGCAGTGGATCCTCTCGGCACGGTCGACGGTGTAGAGGAATGAGCCCAGCCGAGCAGGGGCCCAGAGTGGCTGGGTCATCGATTTCCGCACGAGGTCCCCGCTGAAGTGGTCGAGCGGGTCGTGACGAGTTGCGAGCTGATAGCTCCAGGACAATGCGCCGGTGGCCGGGTCGCGGCAGGTCAGTGCGTTGCCGCCGCAGAACAACTGGTGGGCAATAATGCGAGGCTCGAGCAGGCTGCGACCACGACGGCCCTCACGCGCGGAGACCAACTCCGGGGAGGCGTCGAGGGTGGCCCAGACGAGGCTCAGATCGCGCTGCAGGAAGGCCATCGGCCGGCCCTCCGGATCGCGTAGAAAGATCAATCCGCTCTGTGCCACGATGCCAGCCAGTCGGTTACTTGCGAAAGGCGTCGCGGGCTGCAGGCTAGCTACGTCCGGGTCGGGGGTCGGTGGGCTGGCAAGCAGTTTTTTGGCGTGTGTGACCAGTGCCTTGCTCGGTGGCGTGTCGGCTGGTTCGCCGAGGGCCCGCAGAGCGAGCCAGGTGGCCCGTCCGATGTGCCCTTGGCGGAGCGCCGATACGGACTGCCGATGCCAACCGCTTCGGGCGGCGGCGGTGCCCGGGCAGGTGCGGGGATCTCCCCTTCCGGCTACCTTGCGCCAGGCAGCCGCCAGTCTTGGGGAGCGAGCAAGCCGGAATCGCAGTGCAGTCCAGGCCCGCTCGGCACGTCCACTGTCGAGCTGACAAAACAGATCGGGCTCGGCCTCGATGACCTTCTTGAACAGGGGCACCGCGCGATCGAGCGCCCCCAGCTCGGCATGCAGACAGGCCGAGTGAAACATTGCCCGTCGTCGTTGCGTGGTGGTCTGGGCGTACTTGCCCGCCTTGGAGGCTGCGTGCAGGGCAGGCTTCCAGAGTTGCCTGGCTGCGTGGCGGCGCGCACGGTCCAGGTAGTGATCCATCAACCGGGTCTGCGTCATACGGGCCAGTCCGGGGGCGTCTAGTTGGGCGAGGGCTAGCTCTCTGTAGCGCGCGGCATCGGCGTGTTCGCCGAGTTGGTC
>CAZANL010000184.1:6004-8156 GCA_964486115.1 uncultured Planctomycetota bacterium | reverse complement strand
ATTCCGCGATCGTCGTGGCCACCAGGGCGGCGCGGACTCGCTGCAGCGCCGGCTGGTGGGGGACATTCTCTCTCGTTTCGAGCGCAAGGGGTTGAAAGTCGTCGGGCTGAAGATGGTGCAGGTTTCTCGGGAAAAGGCCGAGGAGCACTACGCCGAACATCGCGAGAGACCATTCTTCGGTATGCTGGTCGATTTCATCACGACCCAGCCCGTGATCTTCGGTGTGCTCGAAGGCCCCGGGGCCATCTCGGTGGTGCGCAAGATGCTCGGAGCCACCTTTGGGTTCGATGCCGAGCCGGGTACGGTGCGTGGCGACTACAGCGTTTCACGGAGCTACAATCTAGTGCATGGGTCCGACTCGCCCGAGTCGGCGGAGCGTGAGATCGGGCTGTGGTTCGCGCCGTCGGAGGTGTTCGAGTGGATGCCGCTCGACCAGCCTTGGGTGACCAGCGACGAGGACGGCTAGCGTGGCTGTTCGGTCGTGGTCGAAGTCTTCGGTCTTTGCTGCGGTCGCGAGTCGAAACGAAACGTGCATGACATGTCGATGACAAGTCCGTGATCGGATGCCGGCGAGTGCCACGATGCTGCAGGAGTACGCCATGAGTAGGACGATCTGTTTGGCTTTCGGGTTGCTGTTGCTCGCCGCCGGTTGCAATTCCGTTCCTAAGGAGGCTGCGAAGCAGCGGGACTTTCATCTGGACCAGGGACACTACTATTTCACCTACGGGCGTTATCCGCAGGCGGCGCACCAGTTTCACAAGTCGCTGAGCTTCGATGCGACCAGCTACGAAGCCCAGGTGGGGCTGGGCTATTGCTATCGCGCGATCGGTCGCGGCCTAGGCTCTCGGGGCGACGGGTATAAGAAAGGGGTGCGCTTCTTTCGGCAGGCTGCGTACTACTTGAGTCAAGCAGCCGAGCAGAACAGCGGGGACATCCGCATCCCGATGGGCTATGGATGGCTGTATTACGATTGGGGCATTGCCGAGCGTAAGAGGGTGGCCGAGCTGCAAGGTCTGCTGGATGGTCTGCTGAAGAGCTTTCCGGAGCGGAGCGAGAGCTATGAGCGCCTGATCGAGCAGACGCTCGTCACGAGCGCCGAGCACCTCAGGCAGTCGGAGACTTATCTGTTGGCGGCACACACGCAGCAGCCGACGAACGGTTTCGTGCTCCAGACACTGGCTCTCACACTGGCACAGATAGGGCGACAGCGTTATCGGGATTCGGCAGTCTACATGACACAATTCCGTGACCAGTCACTTGCGCTGCGTGCAAAGGCTGAGGCGCAGCTCAAGGAGAGGTACGCGCTGCTGGACGACACCCAGCTGCAGGTGTTCAAGGGGCAGATCGCCAATCTGAAAAGCCTGGAGCGCAAGTCCCGGGTTTTTCTCGGATGGGTCTATTATTCACTGGGCACGGGCGAAGACGGTCAACCGGTCGACCGCTCATATATCGAGATGGCCACCGCTGAACTCACAGCGGTGATCGCGTTGGACCCTGATTCGCCGAACCAACACCTCAACTTGGCACATATCTACGACAAGACGGGACAGCACGGCAAGGCGGTTGCGGAATTGAAGAAGTACCTCAAGAAGAACCAGATAGGCGAGGTGCAGACAAATCTCTACGCCAAGCAGTGGCTGAAGACGCGCAATTGAAGTATTGCGTGCCGGGTCGCCGGGCTGATAGGCTGACATTGGAGGCGGACCTTCAGTATCACGGCAAATCCCTCCCTCCTGGGAGGACAAGGAGGTTCGCATGTACCGTTCTCTCACCTTGTGTATTCAGGCTCTGATAGCCAGCGTGCTGGGAGTCGCGCCCGTGCTGGCGCAGTCCGCGACTTCACGCAAGGACCCCGACCCAGCGGCCAAGCTGCTGGCACCGAAAATCAAGCCGCTAGCAAGCAAGCAGCTCAAGGCGATCAAGGAACAGCTCAAGGCGCTGTTCCTGGCCAAGACGGAGGTGCAGCGGCGCAAGATCCGCCAGCAGTTGATCGTGCTGCCGCAGGTCAAGAAAGTCGACGCCGGGAAACTGGCCAAATACTGCTTCCGTCTGGCCTCGATGGGCTATCGCATTCCTCGTGGGAGCAGCTTCGCCATTCCTGTCGGGTCTGAGATGGGGACGGTGCACGTATCGGGCTCACCGGGTCGTGGGA
>CAZANL010000184.1:1501-5994 GCA_964486115.1 uncultured Planctomycetota bacterium | reverse complement strand
GCATGGTGGTGGGCGAGGGACTGGGGATGGCCGTAATTCCCGGCAGAAATGGCAAGGCGCGGTCAGTGCGGGTTGCGTCTGCTTGTTCCCTACGGTGTTGCCGAACAAGACCTGGAGCGACCCGATTGCTTCGACCTACGTCAACCAGTTGATCGAGGCGGCCAAGCGAAGCTGGGGCATCGACACCAATCGGGTCTACCTGGCGGGCCACTCGATGGGTGGCTTTGGCACCTGGCAGAACGGCTGCCACAGTGCGGACCGATTTGCAGCGATCTCTCCAAATGCGGGCGGAGGATTCGGCAAGGGTGTGCCGAGAAATCTATACAACCTCCCGATCTACTTTTTTCATTCCACCGACGACCGGCGAGTTCCACCGGCCAGCGATCAGGCCAACGCTCGGGAACTGGGGCAGTTCAACAAGCAGCATCCCAAGGGGTATACATACGTCTACAAGGAGTATCACAATATCGGCCACGGGTTGCCCAGAACCGGACTCGGGCCGATCATCAAGTGGGTCACCGGCCATCGCCGCGTTCCGTATCCCAGGAAGCTGATCTGGGAGGCGCGCGACGAGATGAATCGACAGTTCTACTGGTTGTTCAGCGAGAAGCCAGAGAGCCATGGACTGATCACGGCCGAGTTCAGAAATCGCAACCTTCTGGCGATTCAGTGCAAATCGGCGCAGGGCCTGACCGTGATGCTGTCTCCCAAGCTGGTCGACTTCTCCAAGCCGCTGAAGATCTTGGTCAACGGGAAGGAGATGTTCCATGGTTACGCGCCCCACAGTGTCTGGGCCAGCGCGGTGAGCATTCGGCGGCGAAACGACATGCGGCAGTATTTCCTGGGGCATGTCAGGCTGGAGGGTGGGGGTGATTCCGAGCCGGAGGAGGGTTACGAGGTAAAGGAGGAGGACGACGAGGATTAGGTTAGCCTGACTCACGTCTCTGTGCGTTCCGCGCTCGCTGGTCGGCCGCTCGGAGTTCATCTCCGCCGAATCACTCCCCGGGGAGCCTCGGCGAGGTGTGCGACCACTCACCCGTGAGGGTTCTGGAGGGGTCTCCGAGGGCGAACTTCGAAGGGAAATCCGATAATTTTGGCATAGTGGTTGCCCGAATCAGAATCGCCTTGACGAGCCCTACATCTTGTGCTTTTCTTTCCCGGGTATGCAAGATGTTCGGCCTTGGTGGGGCCAGGAATTGGGTCGCCGGCTGCCTCTCGCGTGAATTTGACTAGATTTAACGGATGGGAGATAGGGAATGAACTCTCGGTTCGCCACGGCCATTAATGAGCAGCTTGCAGAGGAACGGGAAGAGATTGCCGACTGGGGGATCCGCCGGCATTTTACCCAGCCGGGGCAAGATCCGTACGACGGGATCGAATGGACCAAGCGATCCAGTCGAATCGCCAACCCCGATGGGTCGGTCGTTTTCGAGATGAACGACGTGGAGGTTCCCGAGGGTTGGTCGCAGCTGGCAACCGACATTGCGGCTTCGAAGTACTTTCGCAAGGCAAGCGTCCCCGGCACGGGCCACGAAGTCAGTGTTCGCCAGTTGATCTTCCGCGTGGCGCACACGATTCGCGATTCTGGCGTGTCCATGGGTTACTTCCAGAGTCCGGAAGAAGCCGAGACCTTCGAGTCTGAGTTGACCTACATGCTGGTCCGTCAGATGGGTGCGTTCAACTCGCCGGTCTGGTTCAACTGTGGCCTAAAGCAGGCCTATGGGATTGCTGGGAGGCCAGTCGGAAACTGGCACTTCGTCCACGAGACGGGGGAGGTCGTCGAGGCCAAGGACGCCTACAGCCACCCGCAGTTGGCTGCGTGCTTCATCCAGTCGGTCGAGGACGACCTGATGGACATCGCGGATGCGGTGAAGCGGGAGATGCGGATCTTCAAGTTCGGATCGGGCACCGGCTCCAACTTCAGCAAGCTGCGTGCAGAGGGTGAAATGCTGTCGGGCGGTGGGACCAGCTCGGGGCTGATGAGCTTTCTCGAGATTCTCGACCGGGCAGCCGGCGCAACAAAATCGGGCGGAACCACGCGTCGCGCGGCCAAGATGGTCTGCCTCGACATGGACCACCCTGACATCGAGCGTTTCATCAACTGGAAGGTTCGAGAAGAGGACAAGGCGCGGGCTCTGATCGAAGCCGGTCTGTCGTCGGATTTCAACGGCGAGGCATATCGCACGGTTAGCGGACAGAATTCGAACAACTCGGTCAGGATTCCAGATGAGTTCATGGAGTTTTATCTGGAGGATGGTGAGTGGACAACCCGTTGGCGGACCACAGGCGAACCCGGTCGCAGCTTTCGGGCCAAGGACCTGATGGATCAGATCTGCCACGCAGCCTGGCGCTGCGCCGATCCGGGCGTGCAGTTCGACTCCACCGTCAACCGCTGGCATACGTGTAAGAACACCGACAAGATAAACGCGTCGAACCCCTGCTCGGAGTACATGTTCCTCGATGACAGCGCCTGCAACCTGGCGTCGATCAACTTGATGAAGTTCTACGACAAGGAAAGTCGGCGGTTCGACATCGACGGTTTCCGTCACGCCTGCGAGATCTTTCTCACGGCGCAGGAGATCATCGTGGACTTCGCCAGCTATCCGACAGAGTTGATTGCTCAGAACAGCCATGACTTCCGTCCGCTGGGGCTGGGTTATGCGAATCTGGGGACCTTGCTGCAGGTCAACGGCATTCCATATGACAGCGACGAGGGGCGTGGGGTCGCAGCGAGCATTACCGGCATCATGTGTGGTCGGGCCTATGCTCGCTCAGCGGAACTGGCCCAGCGGGTTGGACCCTTCCCGGGATACGCGGCCAACCGTGAGCCGATGATGGAAGTGATGAATATGCATCGGGATGCGGCGTACCAGATCGATGGGCCTGGCTGTCCGTCCGCGCTGATGCAAGCGGCTCGCGATGACTGGGATCGAGCAGTCGCAATGGGCGAACAGTATGGCTACCGTAATGCTCAGGTGACCGTTCTGGCTCCGACCGGCACAATCGGACTACTGATGGACTGCGATACGACCGGTGTCGAGCCGGATTTCGCCCAAGTCAAATACAAGAAGCTCGCCGGCGGAGGCTACTTCAAGATCATCAATCAGTCGATCCCGATGGCGCTGCAGAATCTGGGATATGACGAGCAGCAAGTCAGCGATATTCTGCACTACATCGTCGGGACCAAGTCGCTGATCGGCGCTCCGCATATCAATGATATGACCCTGGCCGCCAAGGGGTTCAGCACGGAGGACCTGGGCCTGATCGAACGGCGCTTGCCAGAGGCGATGGATTTGACGAGCGTCTTTCACCCCGCGGCGTTGGGGGACGAGTTGCTCGATCGCCTGGGTATCGATTGCGGGGAGCGTCGCTCGCCCAGTTTTGAGGTGCTGGTCAGTCTTGGCTTCCTTCCCGAGCAGATTGCCTTGGCGCAAGAAACGATCTGCGGTCGGATGACGGTCGAAGGTGCGCCTCATCTGGCGGAGGAGCATATTCCGGTTTTCGATTGCGCGAATCGCTGCGGTGAGTACGGAACGCGGTTCATCCACCACATGGGCCACATCAAGATGATGGCCTCGGTGCAGCCGTTCATTTCGGGAGCGATTTCCAAGACGATCAACATGCCGAACGAGGTAACGGTCGACGACATCAAGGATGCCTATCTCTCATCGTGGCGGCTGGGGCTCAAGGCGGTCGCGCTGTATCGTGACGGTTCGAAGGGTAGTCAACCGCTCAATACCACCAGCGACAAGAGCAAGCAAGGTTTGAGCACTGCGAAGACGCCTGTGGAGGTCAGCGCGCCACCGAAATTGCGCCGACGTCGACTGCCCCTGAAGCGCAATGGCTTTACCCAGGAAGCGAAGGTGGGAGGGCACAAGGTCTATCTGCGTACCGGGGAGTATGAAGACGGGAGTCCGGGTGAGATTTTCATCGATATGCACAAGGAGGGTGCCGCGTTCCGTAGCATGATGAACTGCTTCGCCATCTCCCTGTCTCTCGGGTTGCAGTATGGTGTGCCGCTCGAAGAATACGTCGAGTGCTTCACCTTCACCCGGTTCGAACCGCAGGGGGTCTGTAACCATCCGAACATCAAGTACGCCACCTCGGTGATCGACTATATCTTCAGAGTGCTCGGGATGGAGTATCTCGGGCGGACCGACTTTGTGCAGGTCAAGCCGGCAGACGGACTCGAGCTGGAGCTGGCGGATGCCGAAATGAAGGAACCGACTCGCGCGGAGATGGCGGAGGCGATGGAGCCCGGTCCAGGGGACGTACTGACCGTGTATTTGGGAACGATGATGGGGGACGCGCCGTTCTGCAATGACTGTGGCCATCTGACCGTGCGCAATGGGGCGTGCTACCGCTGCCAGAACTGCGGAGCTAGCCTGGGTTGTTCCTGACAGACCCGCCAGAATCCTTGGTCGTAGCGCAGTGACGAGTCGAGCGAGCCGTTCGGCGTCTTAACTCGTCAGCTGGCGGTGGCAATAGATATT
>CAZANL010000184.1:840-1491 GCA_964486115.1 uncultured Planctomycetota bacterium | reverse complement strand
CCGTAGCCAGGTCTGCTGAATCGTTTGCATACAACTCGGGGGGCATTTGTCTGGCCCCGGGTCAGCAATCTGCGGCGAACCGTTCGATGGCTGACGGCTGGAAGACCTAGCGGGTAATGTTGTCCGATAGCACGTCTGGTGTGATCGGATCGTCTCCCATGAACAGCATTCGGTTGACTTCGTTTTCCATCTCGCGGATGTTTCCGGGCCAGTCGTAGTTCTGCAGATACTCGATCGTCTCGGACGTCAGCGACTTCGCCTCGACGCCGAACTTGGTCGCCACAAGCTTGATGAAGTGGTCGAGCAGTAAGGGGATGTCCTCTTTGCGCTCCCGCAACGGCGGCAATTGAACCGATACGACATTCAGCCGATAGTACAGGTCCTCTCGGAACGAGCCTTGCTCCATCATCGCCTTCAGGTCGCGGTTAGTTGCCGAGATGATTCGCACATCGACCTTGCGGATCGACTTACCCCCGACCGGTCTGATCTCGCCCTCCTGCAAGGCCCGCAGTAGCTTCTTCTGCAGCCCCGGGCTCATGTCACCCATCTCATCGAGGAACAAGGTTCCTGTGTTGGCCGCCTCGAACAGCCCTTTCTTGTTGGACGTGGCCCCGGTGAATGCGCCTCGAACGTAACCGAACAGTTCACTCT
>CAZANL010000184.1:0-830 GCA_964486115.1 uncultured Planctomycetota bacterium | reverse complement strand
GAGTCTCGGTGAGAGCGGCGCAGTTTTCGGTGACGAACGGCTTGCCCTTGCGTGGACCATATGTGGCGATGGCCCTGGCGATCAACTCCTTGCCTGTGCCGCTTTCACCGAGGATCATCACCGGCACCTCGCTCTCGACGACCTTGTCCATCATCGTCAGCAACTGCAGCATCTTGGCGCTGTTTCCGATGATCTCTTCGTAGTCGTACTTCAAGGTGGCGCGGCTGACTCCGTCAGACTTTTGGCCACGCAGACGTTCGAGTTCCTCCTCTCGGCTGGCTAGTTTCTCCCCCAGCTGTGAATTGAGCATCTCGATTCGCTCGCTCTTGCTTGCCAGTTCTGCTGCCTGTGTCTCCAGCGTCTGCAGCAGCACGATATTCTCCAGGGTTTGCGAGATCAGCTCACAGAAAAGCGTGGTCAGTGCCACGGATTCCGCATCCGGGAGTTTGGCCGCTTCAAAAGAACAGCATAGTATTCCCAGGCTCCCCACGGATCCCGGAAAGGGTACATAGTAACGTGGTGCATCCTGCTCCAGTTGCATAACCGGTGCAGCGGTGCGCTGTAGTGCCTTGACGACCTCGTCTGGCAGGTCGTGGATGGTGATTGCCTTTCCCCGGCTGTCTTGAGCTGTGATTGCCTCCAACTCGTCGTCAGTGTTGCTCAGGTATATCGTTCCGCTCTGTGCCCTGGCGGCCTCGAGCAGTCGGGGTAGGGCGTGGCGGGCCAAGGTGGCCGGATTACGCTGCTGTGCGAGAGAGCAAAGAGCTTCGAGCACGAGTGCCAGGTTGCGGTAATCCTCGGCGGGTTTGCCGGTATAGAGTCCGGCAAGC
>CAZANL010000183.1:3102-8185 GCA_964486115.1 uncultured Planctomycetota bacterium | reverse complement strand
GATACGCCCGGCTCGTATTATCCGCACGCTGCGTAACGTCTTCAGCAAACGCGGAACCACAACCGTGCTGGAGCATCGCTTGCGTGACATCGTCTCACCCGGACGATCGGCCTAGCGACTGCCAGCCGGCTTGGTCGCGACGCCGACCACCTGCAGGCCCGCACGACGCAATCCGGGCAGACGCCCCATCAGGTCGTCGATGCCCGTCCAGCAACGGGTCAACCAGCGAATGCCGGGGATGAACCGAAACAGCCCGTTGAACACCAGAACGTCACTGTTCATGAACAAGCAGAAACCAATGAATCCGTAGGTCTTCCAGCTCTCGAGCTGCAGCCCTGCTCGCTCCAGCAGCGGCGCGGTCTCTGCATAGCGCAAGGGCGCCTCGGTCTGCGCATCCAGCCGGGGGGAGAGCAGGTAGATCACCGCCCGCAGCCAGCGCCAGAGAAAGAAGTCGTTGGCCGGCTCGCGCCAGAGGAAGCGCCCGCCGGGCTTGAGCACGCGCTCAACCTCGCCAAACAACGCCTGCCGGTCGGGTACGTGATGAATCCCGCCCAGCATCACCACACTGTCGAACGACGCGCTGGCCAGCGGCAGCCGTGTGGCGTCGCCCTGCACGAACAGGCAGGCCTTCTCACCTGAATCGCGCACGGCACGCGTGAGCATCGCCTCCGACACGTCCAGACCCAGGCCGAAGCTGTAGCGACCAGCCACCAGCTCAATCGCATCGCCCCGCCCACAGCACAACTCGGCCATCTGGCCCAGCGACGTCTGACCACAAGCCTCGAGCAACTTGCGGTGCAGGTAGTCCGAGTAAACACGCGTATGAGGAAACCCCAGGTTCTCCAGGTAGCCCTCGGCCACCGCATCGTAGTGCTGCTGCTGGCGACGAGCATCTTCAGAGCAATACTCGTCGGCAAACAGCGGGATGCCCTGCGCATTGACCGGATACTGATGCTGGCCGGACTCCGAGACCAGCGCCATGTCCTTTCGCACCAGAGCCTCTCCCGTGCGCGGGCAGCGCAACAGCGACAGCGTAGCGGGCTCCAGCAAGTCAGGCATCGGTCAGTTCGCGACGAATCCGCTCGCGCAGAATATCACCGGGCCGCTAGGAGGCGACCTCGTACTTGATCACCTCGACCGGGCAATCGACTGCGGCGCGAATGATATCCTCGGAGAGACTGGTCCAGTTATCCTTGCCCTCCATCCGGATCGTGCTGGTGACCTCGGTCACGTTGAATACCGTCGGCGCATGGTTCTCGCACAGGTCGCAGACGATACACCCCGGAATGATCCAGACCTTGCTGACCGGCCCGGTCTCGCCCTTCTCCGCGGGAAAACCGCCGATTCCGGATTCGACCACGTTGCCCTCTTCGTCCTCGTCGCCGCTACCGGACGACTCGGCGACCGGCGCACCCGCACCGGCCGGCTTGTCCGAGCAGACCCCTGCGATCGCCGGATCGTGCAGTCGGATCAGCTCCAGCTCACCAGCGGTGATCCAGATGCCCTGGCCATCACTTCGCAGAAAGCCGAGCGAACTGATCATCGGATAGTTGACCCGATGCATCATGCCCCCACTGACCGGGCACGGGGCGGCCCACAGCTCCACCGGGTGCTGATCTTCCCATTCGTAGAGACTGGCCAGACGGCGCGTCAGCAAAGAGTTGAGATTGCTGGTCGGCGCGGACGCGAGTTGTTCGAGCGTCTTTTTGGGGATGAAGTACCCGCTCTGAGACTCGCTGTGCAGGTAGCGAAAGCCTTCCTCGTATTTTTCCTCGAGGTCGACTATCGAATACCGAGTCCCGAGGAAGTTGGCGACCAGCTTGGCGAACATGGGGCAACCCTCCGTCTAGTGCGTCACCGCATTCTAGCCCGAATCCTCGATGAACTCACCTCATTTGCGCAGTGCTTTTCGCAGACGCTATATCTGATCCAGCAATGCGGTCAGTGGCGGAGCCATCACATCGAACTCCTCGAACCCTCTGGCCAGGATCGTGACCCGATCGTCCTGCTCGACCAGCAGCGTCGGAAAGGTCCGCACCCCCAGCCTGCGGCGGAGATCGAAACCGCGCTGCAGCGATTCCTCGACCTCGGAGGACGCCAAGTCTGTGGAAAAACGCTCGACATCGATTCCCAGCTCTGCTGCCAGCTCGGTCAGCGTGCTGACGTCGGAGGGATTTCGGGCTTCGCGGTAGTAGGCCCGCTGGATAGCGCGGAACATCCTTCGAGTGCTGTCCTGCAGTCCCGCTGCAATCACCGCTCGACAAGCGGGATAGGTCGACCGTCTCGGCTTGCAGAGGGTCCAGAAGTCGTGGTTGAACTCGGCGCCAGTGCGCGCTGAGACCTCGGACCAGGCCTGTTGAACGTAGGCCCGGGTATCCTCCGGCATCGGTTCGTCCGAGTCACGAGCCAGGCCGCCCATCACATACTCGCAGGCCACGCGGTCTCCCACCTGATCGAGAACCGCTGTCAGCTGCGGCTCGAACCCCCAGCACCAAGAACACATCGGATCGGCGACGTAGAACAGACGCATCATGGGACATTGTACCGTAAGGACCGATCCGCTGTCCTGTTCTGGGCAGAGCATGGCCACCTTCGCAATCAAATCGACCGAAAAATGGCCAGGAGGGCGGGGATGATGGATACTGACATACCCCCCAACAAGGAGCCTCCGATGCGCAACACACGATCCCTGACGACCGCCGTCTTACTCGCAACCCTGGCCCTGCTGCCATCCGCGAGTTGCCGGGGCTCGGTCCACGTCAAGAAGACAACCGTCAATCGCAAGCGTCCCCCACGCCCCGGTCCCAGACACCACTGGGTGTCAGGCCACAAGAACAGGCACGGTGTCTGGGTCCCCGGCCACTGGCGCAAGTAGTAGCACAAACCTGACGGGCTCGCGACGGCGAGAGCCCGCTGATCGGTCAGACCGCTCCCGCCGCGGGGCGGATCAACGACGCCGCGACTGGCAGGAACGACGTGTGATGGCTGCCGAACCACCCCCCGGGTCGGGCCGCCTCGCTCTCAGCGAGAGCACTGCTTCAGTTGGGCCAGGATCTTCCGGTCGACCGAGCCGACCGACAACCCCTGCCACCCTCGCACGAGGGTTGTTCCGGCCTTGAGGCGTGCAAAAACCGCCTTCTTGGCGGCACGACCGAGCAAGACCGGGGAGCCTCTCGGCTGCCAGAGCAGCTTGCCCGTCCCGACATGCAACAGGCACGCCTGCCGCTTTTGCGGAGAGTAGGCCGACAGATAGTCCTCGTCGAGCATCCCACAGAGGATCAACGGCGTGCCGCTCACGTCGATCAGCTGGCCCTTCGCGACTTCGAACACCTTGATCCGATTTTGGTTGCCTGTCTGCGTCGTCAGGTAGATTCGCTGGCCCGCCTGGTCAGAAACCATCAGCAGGTTGTCGTCGAAAACCACATCGTCCCAACCAAAATCAGGCGAGCGGGCCAGCTCCTTTCGAGTCTCGAGGTCGATAACCACCAGCTGGCTTTTCTGACGGCTGGCCTTGTACAGAATGATCAACCGCTTGCCGTCGGGCGACCGGGTCAGATGCAGCGTGAATCCACCACGAGCGGTGCTCCAGATCCTCTCTTTCTGGTTCGTCGACAGATCCAGTCGGTAGATCTCGGAGGGACCCTTGAGGTCGGGCCGGCCGTCACTCAGCGTCAGCTCTCCGACCAGGGCGCTCTTGCCATCGTCCGAGAGAAGAAAAGGGTAATACAGTCCACCCTCGACCGAGTACCAGGCTAGCTGGCCGTCGAGCCCCAACACACCCGTCCGGTAGTTCTCCTGGTTATCC
This sequence comes from uncultured Planctomycetota bacterium, assembly GCA_964486115.1. Taxonomy (GTDB): domain Bacteria; phylum Planctomycetota; class JACQVV01; order JACQVV01; family CAZANL01; genus CAZANL01. The sequence continues at coordinate 4,380 of CAZANL010000183.1, read as the reverse complement.
TCGTCGACCGTGGCCATCACGCTGACCTGGCCCGCCGCGTTCATTCCGCCGTAGACCAGCAAGCTGGCCAGTGGTTCGTCCTCCGTCTCCCGCAGCACCACCAGCTCGGACTGCCTGCCGGTCTCGGTGTCCACGCGGTAAAACGTGCAGTTCTTGCGCCCCGCAAAATAAACCACCTGGCCGCCGTCCGGGGAAACCGCCGCCGCGCTGCGTCGATCGGCCTTGGTCAGGGAGCGCTCCACCTTGAAAATATTACGGGCCAGCTTCGAGCAGATGGCGGCCACCAGCTGCGAGAGCCGCCCCTTGCTCTCCAGGTCCTTCGCACTCGCCAATGCCTTGCGGATCTGCGGCCAGGCCTCGACTCCGAGCTTCAGCAGTTCCTCCAACGCCTGCGTGCGCCGTTTGTAGCTGCGCTCACTCAGCTGCTGGATCAATCGGTCGACCCGGTCTTCATCCCCATCGGCAACCAGCGGGCCGGACGCCAGGCCCAGGACCAACATCAACAGGATCATCAACGCACGCATAACCTCCCCCAGCTCTACCTGCTCAGCGTTGTCGAATCAACTTTATCATCACCAGATGCGGAAACAGACCCTCCGCCTTGAGAGACAGACGGTGGACCCCGCGGGTCAAAACCAGGCTGCCCAGCTCGGTCCAGCGCGCATCCCGTCGCGTGAATCCGCCCGTCAAGCGCGTCACGGGACGCAGCGCTGTCCGGTCATCCAGCTGGACTGCGACGGGACGCGAATCCTGGGTGGCATACAGCGCCCAGCACCGGTAGCGCCCGGGCCCGCGAGCCTCGAACTGCCAGACGCCGTAGGACGGTTTCTGCCCCCCGTCGACCACCATTCCCTCCCCAAACTCCTGCGCCGACCGACTCAGATTACCTGCGACCATCTGTGAAGCAGGCATCTCGATGCCTTCGATGTGTCCCGCGTCCAGAGAGTCAAACTGCTGCAGCACCTCGTACAGGTGTCCGTTCTCGTCGAGCACCCAGAGCACGGAACGGGAGGGTTCCCAGACCATCGCCGCTGCCTCGAGCCCGATGCGAGGCTCGATCTGTGGGTCCCCACCCGGCGCCAGCAAGCCCAGCCTGGGACCGTACAGACGGCTCTGTGAGGTGCCCGACCGGCAGACCGAGAGCTGACCCAGCGAGGTCACCTCGACCCTGCTGCGCAAGGGCACCTCGCCGATGAAGCGAGACTGACGAACCTCGCCGTCGGGGCCGATGCAGAGCAGCTCGAAAAGACCCGCATCCAGCACGAGCAGTTCATCGCC
>CAZANL010000183.1:0-3092 GCA_964486115.1 uncultured Planctomycetota bacterium | reverse complement strand
GCAGGTGGAGCGTGCGCACCAGCCGACGCTCTGTGTCGAACACCACCACGTCGCGACGCCCCATATCCGCCACCGCCACCACGCCATCCCGCCGGACCGCGACATCGACAGGCTCGCGCCACCCGCCGGGACGCTCGTAGCTCACCTTTCGCATGCCCGTGTCATCGAATCCCGCGACCCAGCCATCGATCGAATTCGCGACCAATAGCAGACCGGAGCCTGCCGCCGATATGCTCCAGACACGAGCTGGCCCCGGCTCGTCCTCGAACGGGAAACGCAGGTCGATCCCTTCCGGCGTGCGCAGCCCCTTCCACCTCCCATCCGGTCGCCCGGTTTCGCGCAAGATGCGCACCGTCTGGTCGATATGGGCCACATAGAAGGCCTCGTCGGTCAGCGCCAGATCCTGTGGATACCGAGCCCAGGAGACACCGCCTCTGGGCAAGGGCACCGAAATGTGCCTTCTCAATTCAAAGCCCCCCCCCGCGAGGGGCACGACGGGTGCTGCAAGGAAACGACCGAACCGCCCCCCACGCCTCCAGAAGGTGACCGGGTGGCCCTCGATCTTCGGGGTCCGCCCGGGCACCCGCTGATACGGCATCAGACCGCGCGCCAGAGGAACCAGGCCAGATTTATGCTCTCCCCCGAGCCTCAGACCCGAGACACGGTACCGACCACTCTGCGGGACGTGAATGTAGCCCTCCGGCGCCGTCGGCTGCTCCCGCAAGGCTGAGAATGTCGCATGGGACAGTCTCCAGACCGCCATCAACGAAACCAGCCGCGGGTCGGTGGAGCGAAACTCGTGGAGTTCCGTCTGCTGAATGCTCTCCTGCACCAGCTGGCCCAGAACCGTGCCGTCGGGAATGAACATGACGTCTCGCCCCTCGTCCGGGATGGTGAAGGGGTCATTCTCCGGCAGTTCCCGCACGTCGGGATGAAGAAAGTAAAAGAGCAGCTCCGGCCGGTCCGCCGCATACCCCGCAGGCAAATAGACGATCACCCGGTCAGCGCCGTGAACTCCGTCGGCCAGCGCCAGAGCGGTTCTCAGAACGGCCTGTTTGTGCGTGTCATGGTCTCCTGTGGCAAGCACGACCGACCAGGAACGCGCACCCAGGACCAGGATGAACAAGGCGACGCCCAGGCCGAACAGCGGACGCAGTCGCGGACCAAGCCGATCCCACAGCACGAGAACCGCCAAGGCGATCAGCGGGAAGAGCACCGGCAAGAGCGCCAGATAGCGCCGGGCCGAGACCAGGTGGAATCGCCCGAGCACAGGAGCAGCGACCATCGTCAAGGCCAGCAGCCCCAAGGCCAGGAAGCGCGGATCACGCCAGCGCAGCAGCAGAGGCAGACAAAGCGCCACCAATATGCCGAAGAAAAGCCCCAGGCCCGGGTCATGGGAGATCCGCAGCAGAACGCAGTGCGGGAGGGTCTTACACACGTTTGTCAGCAGCGGGAGCAGGCTCCCCTGCGCCGCGATGTCACTGAACACGGAGTACTCGCGGAAGACACTCCACCAATCGCTGGGCGGGTGCTTCGCGGCATGAAGGTAGAGCGGGACCACCGGCACAGAGGCCCCGAAAACCATGCACGGAATCCCTCCCCTCAACCCAGCAGCGGGCTGGTCACCACCCCGCTGGCCGAGCCAGTAGAGTGCCACGAACATCCCGGCGACCAGTGGTCCATGGCGATAGGAGGTGAACGTGTGCAGGCTGGCCCCGATGAAAAAACCCGCCATCAGATAATCCCGCCAGCGGCCTTCACGCAAACCCCGCAGCAGAAAGTAGTAGGTCAGACAGATCACCAGGGGCACCATCAGCGCATGCTTGGGGACACGGGACGCGCCCACGGCCCAGGTCGAGATGGCGCAGAGCAACGACGCCAGCAGTGCCACTCGCCGACCGAGCAGCTCCCGGGTGAACAGAAATAACGCGCCCACCGTGAGCCACCCGACCAGCGCGCCGGTGAAGCGCAGACCGAACAGCGAGACCCCGAGCCACTTCATCGAGGCCGCCATCAGGTAGAAGAAGAGCGTCTCGGCGCCGTGCACGGGCTCTACCGGAATGAACCGCCCAGTAGCCCACAGTTTCATCGCCATCCCGGCGTTGAGCCCCGCGTCCCAGTCCACCGCCCGCGGATAGTGTTCGAGTCCGGCGAACCGGTAGAACCCGGCCAGCAGCAAGATCAACACACAGGCCAGTCCCCCACCCGTCCGCTCGCCCGGCCCGATCGCGGGCACCACTCGACCGCGCCAGTAACGGGCGCCGACGAGCAGAAGGACCAGCAGGACAGCCGTCCAGCAGACCCAGAGTTCTCTGGCCACCTGGCGGTCATGGTCTCGGGCCAGCCACTCGGCCAGCAGCGGCGCCAGCACGGTCAGACCAACCAGCCAGGCGGTTCCGACATCCGGTTTTCGTTCGTCCCCCAACACGTCAGGCAACCGTAGCGACGCCACCCGGGATTATCAAGCCTGGCGAGAGTCGAGGATCGTCCTCGATATACCGGTGCTACACGAGGGCCGACCTCCTCCCCTTTCGGTTGGACATCCGCCAGCTTGCGGTTAGTCTCTTGCGCCGATGAATCCCGATGCCCCGATGAATGACGATCAGCCCGAGGAGGAGACCAAACAGAAAAAGTCACCCCTCAAGTCAGCAATTCAGATAGCCATCCCGCTGGTGATCAGCGTGGGGCTGATGGTCTGGATCCTCAGCACGATCAAGAACCCGGAGCAGGTCTGGACCAGCATCCGCGCCGCCTCATGGCTCTCGCTGACCGGACTGCTGGTGATGAGCTTGGTGCCCCACCTGATCCGGGCCTGGCGCTGGCGCCGTCTGATCGGCGAGCCGGTCTCGCTGTTCTACTCGTTCACCTCGGTGATGATCGGGTACGCGGTCAACGACGTGCTGCCGCGCGCCGGCGAGGTGGCGCGGGTGGTCAACATGAATCGGATGACCAGGGTCCCGCTGGCCAAGCTACTCTCGACCTTGCTGGCCGAGCGGCTGATCGACGTGATCGTGCTGGCCTTCCTGCTGGCCTATTCGATCGCCATCGAGGGCGAACGCTTCGCCAGCATCGACCCCCGGCTGGTCCAGCTG
>CAZANL010000182.1:0-8219 GCA_964486115.1 uncultured Planctomycetota bacterium | reverse complement strand
TCGTAGCATCCGGCTCAGCAATTGCATGGCTTGCGAGTAGTTGCCCTGCTTGGCCAACCCGAGCGCTTGCCTGAGTGGGTTGGTCAGCCGTTCCGGGTTCTTACCCAGGGCGTCGAAGATCTTACGCTCGGAGTCCTGGGGGGCGGTGGGAGATCTCAGCTGTTTCTCGAGGGTCTGGATTATCCGAGCCACGCGCAACTTCTCGCCGGTGTCGCTGATTTGGCGGTGGTACGTCTTGAGGTCCACAAGCGCCTCGCGGAAGCGCCGGCTGTTGTAGTAGATCATCCCGCGATGAGCGGACGCTCCGAGGTGGGCCGCGTTTTGCTGGAGGGCCAGTCCGTAGGCCTGGATCGCCTTTTCTGGCTGGCTGGTTGCCTCCAGGCAGCGTCCGCGCAGGTAGTAAGCGTCCGCGTCGGTCGGATTTTCTCTCAGGTAGTCGTCGAGCTTGCCCAGCGCCTTGTCGTACTGGCCTGCATTGAACGACGTGCGCACGTCGTGCAGGCTGTTGGTGTAGTTGCTGGCATTGGCGGACAGCTTGCTCAGGACGGGGTCGGTCTGCCGGGGTTCGGGCTGTTCCTCGGGGGACCGATTGGGTGTGACGCGGCTTCCACTCACGCGGTCTCGCTTGGCTCGTCGGTGATCCGGCCGTTGCGTGGACTCGTTAGCGGGGCCGTCGCAACCCGAGAGCAGGCCGAGGATGATCATCAGCAGGAGCTGCTTCATCGATTACCGAGTCGCTTCCGCAGGACCTTCAGCCGGGCGCGGGCCTTGGCCGCGTCTCGCCTGGGCAGCCCGGCCTCGAGGCCGCGGATGTAGTCCTCCATCGCCAGCTTGAGCTTCTCCTCTTGCTCGTAGCAGGTCGCACGAAAATACCAGGCCGGGGCATAGGTGGGTTGCTTGCGCAAATAGATGCTCAAGTCATCGATCGCCTTGGAGGTCATCCCCATCTGGCGGTAGACCAGTCCGCGGTAGAATCGTGCATTCGCATTTTCCGGTTCCACCTCCACGAGTTGGCTCAGATCGGCGAGGGACTCGGCGTTTCGATTCAAGGTGTTCAACGTGAGCGCTCGTAGCAGGAGACACTCTGGGTCGCGGGGCGCCACCAGGAGACCGGCGGTCAGCACCTGATAGGCCTGCTTGAAGTTGCGCATTTCACGGTGGGCGCGGCCCTGCAGAGCGTAAGCGAGAATCCTCTTCTTGTTGAGTGAGAGGACCTTCTGAGTGGTAGCGATCACCTTTTTCAGGCGTTCCGGCTTGCTCCGGTTGGACATCCTCCAGAGAGCCTGCGCTTCGTACATGTGAGATTCGTCAGACTGGGGTGCGAGCTTTCGCATCTGCGCCGCGAGCTCGAGGACCTTCTTGTATTGGCGGGCCGCCAGTGCGTGATCGAGTTGGGTTCGGAGTTCCTCCAGCTTCTCACGCAAGGCTGCTCGCCGGACGGCCGGGTCGTCCGGTTTGATTATTTTCGGCGGTTTTGGCCCGGCGGGAGGCGGTGGGGATGGCGGCGGAGTCTGCCCGCTCAAGTTGCGCCACCAGATAGCGCCGGTCAGCAGACACAGCGATGCCAGAGCTCCCGCGATCAGCTTCACCTTGTGGCACTGGAGTTGGCAGAAAGCACGCTGTGTCAGGCCGGGAGGTCGGATGGAGATCGCCTCGCCCTTCAGCAGCGCATCCAGATCATCCGCCAGGTCCAGCACCGAGCCGTAACGGTTGGCTGGTGACTTGGACAAGGCCTTGCGCTGGATCAGCCCCAGTCCCTCCGGCGCGTCTTCGGCCATTCGCTCGAGCGGTACGGGCTCATCGTGGAGGATCTTGTTGTAGATCTCGACCGAGCTACTGCCGTGGAACGGCAACTCGCCGGTCGTCGCCTCGTAGATCAGCACGCCTAGCGCGAACTGGTCGGTGTGCGGCCCGATCTCGTTGCGGTTGCCCTGGATCTGTTCGGGCGCCATGTAGAACGGCGTGCCGAGTATCGTTCCGTCGCGCGTCAGCAGGGTGTCCTCCCGCATGTCTCGCGAGAGACCGAAGTCAGCGATCTTGGGGACGCTGTGTTCGTCGAGGATGATGTTGGCGGGCTTGATGTCCCGATGCAGGATTCCCTTCTGATGCGCGTAGCCGATGCCCTGGCAGACCTGCAGGACCAACTCGAGTCGCTCGCTCAGCGGCTGCTCTCCCCGCTCGAAGGCCTGCTCCAGCGTATTGCCCTCCACTAACTCCATCGAGAAGAAGTGGATGCCACTCTCTTCACCGACCTGCAGAATCGAGACGATGTTGGGATGGCGCAGGGCCGAGAGGGCCTTCGTTTCTCGCTTGAACCGCTTGACCTTCGTCTCGTTGCTGCGCAGTGAGTCCAACACCTTGAGCGCGACGATCCGATCGAGGCCCTTCTGGCGGGCCTTGTAGATCAGGCCCATGCCGCCCCGGCCGATTTCCTCCAGTACCTCGAAGTCGGTCAGGTCCGGAGTCTCTGGCTGTCGCTCATCCTGACTGCCGCACAGCAGCGTGGCCTGCTGTCGATAGAAGTAATCATCGACCAGCCGTCGCAACTGTTGCAGCCGGTCTTCGGCGAGCATGCCCTTGCGGACGAGAATCTCGCCGATCGACAGCCAGCCATTGCCCCGTTTCTGTTCGGACATCGCGGCCGAGATGGCGCCCAACGGACACTCTTGATATTCGATCAAGAACCGGCGAAAGAGGCTGTCCTTGCGCTTGAAGACGACGGTTGGCTCCTCCTTGGCCATCTGGCGGGAGATCGCCTTGGAGAGCTTCTCTACCCGAGAGGAACTGAGCGACTCCCCCTTGAGCAGCAGGCCCATGATCGAGGTGCCAGGGCCTGGCTGCAGCGCTTCCCGGAGGTCATTGGGTTCGAGCCAGCCCTTCCTGACCGCTAGCTTGAGGATCAGGTAGTCGCGTCTGCCAAGGTCGCCTTGCGTGGACATGCCAGTTCATTGTAACCCATAATCGGGTCAGTTTTCCGGCGGGCACAGACCCTGCCCTGCCGGATATCTAACGGTCTGGGTGCCCTGGCACGAACCACCCGAGGAGCAAGGTAAGAATCGGCCCAGGCAGGGACGACTCGCGTGCGCAGACTATGTTTGGAGTCGTTCGAACCCTGCCCGGACCGAAGGAGAGAAGGAAATCACGTTTCTCTAGTTGACTGACGGGTGTGGTCCGGGGAGATCGTCTTAGTTCTGGGCAGGGTCTGTCTGGCGCATCTGAAGTCCTCCTGGGCTGGTGGCCAGACAACAAACCGGGATGATCGGTGTTGGTTCAGCTTGCCGACATTTTTATTCCCGTTCCGCAATTTTTGGCTGAGATCGCTAGAATATTGGCCTGATGGTCGACCTGATCGGGCACATGCGACGGATGAAGTTGCTGGACGAAGAGGACCTGAAGAAGGCACGTGAGTGGCTGCGTACGCACAACCTGCCCCAGGACGATCTGCTCTCCGCTCTCGTTGGGCTCGGTTTGGTCTCTCCGACGATGGTGCGCAGTGGCCTACAGGAACTCTCGGAGATGGTGGAGGATGAGCGTCCTCCGTCCGAGGAGGAAGACCTCTATCTGCTGGGCCAGCTGGTGCGAAACAGGCTGATCAGCCTGGATCGTCTGACCCGCTGTCTGGACCATAAGCGGGCCCTGGAAGGCACCAACCGGACGGTGCGGATTCATGAAATCCTGATCGAAGACGGTGCCGTTGGGGTCTCCGACCTGCACAAGCTGCTCGAGCCCACCGGTCGCCAGCTACTCGATTGTCACCACTGTGGCAACCTCGAGATCGTTCGAGCCCACGAAGGGATGGCGACCTGTCCACGCTGCAACAGCGCGCGGGATCTGCACGAGGAATCGGCTGTCCGGCACCATTCGACACGTCGTCGGAGATCCTCTCACATGGGGCTGCCGGTGGTCGATCTACCCGAGGACGACATCGACAAGATCGGGCCCTACCAGGTTCTCGAGTTACTCGGCAAAGGGGCCGCGGGGGTGGTCTATCGGGGGCTGGATCCTGACTCAGGCGCCGAGGTGGCGATCAAGTTCCTTTCGGGCAACCAGGACGTCGGCTCTCACAACCGGACCCATCGGGAAGCCCGTATACTCGCCACGCTCGACCATCCGGGCATCGTCCGCTACCACGGGTTGAGCCAGCGAGGTCACGCCGCCTTCCTGATCCTGGACTACATACCGGGTCGAACTCTCGACAAGTGGCTGACGGAGGATCATCCCAGCCAGAACGAGCGCGTGGTCCTGTTCCGTCAGGTGGCCGAGGCGCTGGCTTATGCCCATGCTCGTGGCATCTTGCACCGAGACATCAAGCCCTCCAACATCTTGGTGGAAAGCGACGGCACCGCCAAGCTGACCGACTTCGGCCTGGCCAAGCGGGTGGGGCTGGATGGGGCCAGCAACGTGACCGATACCGGTCAGATTCTCGGAACGCCCCGGTTCATCTCTCCTGAGCAGCTTCAGTGCGAAGAGGCGTCGGAGGCATCCGATCAGTACGCGCTGGGCGTGTTGTTCTGGGAACTCCTGACCGGCAGAGCCTTGTACCAGGGCGTCTCGGTGGGAGAGTTGTTCGCGCAGATCCAAAAGACGCGTCCCAGCGCTCCGAGCTCGACAGGCAGGACAATTCCCCAGGCGCTCGACCTGATCTGCCTCAAGGCGCTGGAAAGAGATCCCCAGTCTCGGTTCCCTTCGGTTGCGGCGATGGTCGAGGAGATCGACCGATATCAACGGGGACGGCCGCTCCGACTGGCACCGGAACCTCGGTTCCACGCGCAATCCGGAGCCGCCAGGATCTCGCTCCCGCTGGGCCACATCCGGATCGGGTTGCTGATGTTGGCTGCAGCAGTTATTGGCGGACTTCTGGTCCACTGCGGCCGCTGATTGCCGATCGCAGAGTCCGCTGAATCCGGTCGAGATCAGAGCGAGCCATCAGTTCGACGAACACGCGTTCCTTACTCGAATCATCCATCTCGAGCACCAGCTGGCAAGAGGTGTCGCACATCTTCATCTGCCGGACCGAGGTCAGATCGATGGTCGTAGGCCTGCTGAGAGGGGTCGCGCGCCAGGCCATGACATCGTCACGAATTGTCAGCATCGGCACCAAGAAGGTCCAGGTCGCCATCAACGTGGCGGTGACCAATATCGCGAGCGTCAGCTGGCCAGTGAACGTGCCGACGCCGCTGCGCGCCATTTGGAGCGACATCGCTAGCATTACCAGGACCGGACCGATAGCCATCGTGTGCTTTCGCCGTCCGACAAACGTGATCGCCATTTGAGCTCTCTTCACTGACCGCGAATTATCTCGGGAGTCCGGTAAACAAGACCCACCCGCGAGGAGACCGGTGGGTGAGGGGGTCTCTTGTCGACCTCCATTATTCGATTGCCGAGAACGGGGTCGCCCCCCCCTTTTTTTTACGAGGGCCACCATTCCTGACCCTGGAACGCTAGGTGATCTCGTCGGCGAGCGGGGCGAACAGTTCGGTCACCTCGTGGCGCTTCCGGCCGGTGAAGTGGAGGTAGAGGCTCTCGAGGTCCGCGTCCGCCATACCCGCCGTGGCGCGCAGGGTCTCCAGGGTGCCGCATGCCCGGATCTGGCCCTCTTCGAGGATGGCCACCCGGTCGCAGAGCGGCTCGACCAGTGCGAGGATGTGGCTCGATAGCAGGATGGCCCGTCCGCGGCGAGTCAGCTCTCCCAGGATCTGTTTGAACAGCACGACGGCGGGCGGGTCGAGCCCGTTGGTCGGCTCGTCGAACAGCAGAAGATCCGGGTCACCGGCGAGGGCAACCGCAAGTGAGAGTTTCTTGGTCATCCCCTGGGAGAGTGCGCAGACCATGCGGTCGGACACCTCCGCCAGGTCGAGTATGGCGAGAGTCCGCGCAATCCAGGCCTCGGCCTGCGACACCTCGCGTAGGTCGCAGACCAGCGCAAGGGTCTCCTGGATGCTCAGGTCCGGATACAGATGCGGGCGCTCGGGCAGGTATCCCAATCGGCCCATCGCTGCTTCGGGGGCGGAATGGAGCGGTATCCCGCCGATCTCGACGGTCCCCGCGTCCGCATTCATCAACCCGGCGACGATCTTGTTGAACGTGGTCTTTCCCGAGCCGTTGGCGCCCAGCAGGCCGACCACCTCTCCCGCCTCGACCGCGAGGGAAACGCCCTTCAGGACCTCGTTGGTCTCGTAGTTTTTTCGGAGTCCCTCGACCTGAAGCATCTGACTAACCGATTGCGACCTGACGGAAACGTTCGACCCCTCGGCCGTAGAGCCGCACCAGGGTCAGTGGGTAGGCCAGCAGGATCAACGGCTGCCACATATACACGGTCAGCGCCAGGAACGCCATCACCACCGCCCCGAAGGCGATCGAGCTGGCGGCCGTCATGTCGACCTGTCCGCTGACGGCCAGGCTGAAGGCCACGGTGTAGGTCGAGACCACCACGGTGATGATCGCCATCACCGGCAGCAGCGGGATTGCCTCGATGCCGTGGCGATAGAACAGGGTGGCGCTGAACAGGGTCCCGTAGCATGTACAGGTGGCCAGGGCCAGCAGCTGCCGCGCCCACCAGATGGTGCGGCCCGACACCGGCGTGAGTCGCTTGAACGGTAGGTGGGGCAGCTCGGCGCGGCTCAGGTCCGCGCCCAGCACGAATCCTACTCCCGCCAGGATGAAGGTCAGCAGCATGCTGCTGATCACCATGGGTGCGTGTCGTACGTGTGGCGGGATGGGCCAGGCAAGATAGGCCAGCGATATCGGAAGCAGTAGAACCAGCGCGACGCGCCCGCGCAGGAAGCCGCCTCGCACCAGATAGAGCACGTCGGCCTGGATCAGCGCTGCGACTTTTATGGGCAATGGGCGGAGTAGTCCCCGGAGCATCCGGCTGCCGGCGCGGGTGCGAACTCTACCCGTTCTGCGCCTGCCGGCGTATCGAGGGCGGAAGTGCCGGTTCAGCTGGACCGTCGCATACTTGAGCCAGAGCAGGCCAGGCAGACCGCAGAGCAGCAAGACAGGGGTGCTGAATAGCTCCGCGGTCAGGCAGACGAGGCCGAAAATCCACGGGACACGGTAGCGGCTCGACTCCGCCAGAGCGAGCCCGACGATGGCGGGGAGCCAGGCCAGCGGAACCGTCGCCAGCAGCACGTCTGCGAACAGTCGCCAGAGACCGACCGACAGGGCGAGCGTCGGCAACAGCAAAGCCACGCCGAGCTCTAGCAGCCAGAGGCGGGCCAGCGCTCGGGAGGGAATCGGCTGCAGCAGGTAGAAGTCATTCTCCTGCTCGTTGCGGAAGATGCGCTGCCAGGCCAGACCAACGGCCAGCGCGACCAGCAACCCCAGGCCCGCAACCAGGCTCCGCTTGGCTCCCAGCGGCCAGTGCGCCTGGACGCGGCCGGCGAGGTGGTGCACCATCCAGAGCAGCAACAGTCCGATCAGCAGACTGAGCGGATTGCCCGCCCGGCGGCGAAAAAGGCGCCAGCGGTGAGCCCACAAGATCTTGTCTATTTCATCCCCCTCTGCTCGTCAGGAAGCGGGCGTCGGCCGCTGGAGACGCGCAGGGCGCCGCTTCGTCCAGCGCCCGCCGCGGCGCAGACCGGTCCCGCAAGCGCCCTGCACCAGGCTTCGCAGAGATTGGGCGGAGTTGCGATGCCTCGCCAGATTCGGACCCGGCGAGCGCTCACGCTCCGGCCTCTGCCTGGAACAGACCTTCGACGGAGAGGTAGCGCTGACCGGTGTCGGCGAACAGGCAGACGATGGTCTTGTCTTGCCAATCCGCCTGCCTGGCCAGCTTTCGGGCGGCCGCGGCCGTTGCTCCGGAGGAGATGCCGACCAGCAGCCCTTCGGTGAGGGCGATCTCGCGGCAGGCCGCGAAGGCCTCCTCCTCCGTCACGGTCACGATCTCGTCCAGCAGCGATCGGTCGAGCACGCCCGGCTCGAAGCCAGGCGCGGTGCCCATCAGGCGATGCGGACGAAAGATGCCTTGCGAGATGAACGGCGAGTTGGCCGGCTCGACGCCGATCACTCGCAGCGTGGGTCTTCTCGGCTTGAGAGCTCGGGCCACCCCCATCAGTGTCCCGGAGGTCCCGAGTCCGGCGACGAATGCGTCGATCGCGCCCTCCGTGTCGCTCCACAGTTCCTCGGCGGTCGTCTCTTCGTGGGCCCGCGGGTTGGACGGGTTGTCGTGCTGTCCGATGTAGAACGCACCCGTCTGGGCCGCGATTTCCTTGGCCCTC
>CAZANL010000181.1:2485-8242 GCA_964486115.1 uncultured Planctomycetota bacterium | reverse complement strand
CATGACCTGCTGGTAGCAATCTTCAGGGAGGGTGGGGCAGCGCGCCGAGGATCGCCGAATGGACCGCCTCGACGGTCGGGTTCGTCAGGGCCATTGCGCCGGATGGCGCCCAGGTGACCGGATCGCTGGTCGTGAACGCCACCACCGTCGGGAGTCCGAGAGCTGCAGCCAGATGGGCAATGCCGCTGTCGTTTCCCGCCATCACGCAGCAGCCTCGAAGCGCCGCGGCAACTTCGGCTAGCGGGCGGTCGCGGAGGGTCCTCTGGGCCGCCGGAAGAGGAGTCCCTCGCTCTCGCTCAGCTGGCCCGCTGATGACCAGGAGGCGATCTGCACCCAGCCGGTGGGCCAGCTCGCTCCAGCCCGGCCAGTTCTTCTCTTTCGAACCGCTGCCGGGGTGGAGGGCGATCGGACCGTCGGGCGTGGGATGGCCCAGCTGAATCGGACCGACTGCTGCACCGGGTGCCAGCGCATTCAGATAGCGCCGCGTCGCGTGGGGCGTCCCGCGGCAACCGGCGGGGGGCGGCGTGTACCAGCGGACCGGGCCCTCCGCTGCGCGTGGCTCACGGCTGGGCAGCCAGATTTCCTGATACTGGGCCAGCCTGTCCGGCACCCGCCCGGCATAGAGTTCGTGCAGGCCGAGCCCATCCGGGTGGCATGGGGATAGCCCCGGGAAGTCGTGCAGGATGAAATGGCGGTCTCCGGGGAGGGCAACCTGGATGACGTGCCGATGGCGGTCCGCCAGGGCGTTCAGCGCGGGCAGGGCTAGGATCAGGTCGCCGACGGCGCCGGCAAAGTGAACCAGCAGACCGGGCTCAGTGCTTGGGCCCGCAGACGCCACACCACTGGTAATCGAGCTCGAGAGCCTCCACCGCGTCCTGGAAGAGGACCCGGTTGCGTCGAGCGGTCTTTCGGCCCCATTTGCAGGTGGATAAATGCAGCTTCTTGCTGTTCTGGTTGCCGATGAAACGTCCGGGTATCGATCTTCTTGCCGTGCCCTTGGTCTTGGCCGGCTGAGTGGTTGTTCTCCGCTGCGGTTGTGCCTTCTCCCGGGGCGGCGGGGTGGTCTTCTCCTGACCTGTAGGATCTTCGCTCCGGTTGGTCGGCGGGAGCTGGGCCCTGGAGTTGGCTCGCTTTTTCTTGGTGCTGGTGACGACGATCAAGATGAGGGCCAGGAGGAGTCCCGCAAGGACCGCGGCGACCGGCAGGATCAGATTCCAGTTGGGAGCTGGCCGGGACGAAGAACTGTCCGATCGCCGGGGCCGACGCGAGTCCGGACCGGCCTTGTTCTGGTGCCTGGTGGGTTGGACAGCGGGCAACTCTTCGCTGGGTGGGGGAAGTGGCAGGCCCGGATGGTCCGACTGCCAGCAAGAGTGGCAGAAGTTCTCGTTTCCCTCCACGATCACCTCGGCTGCCTGGAGCTTGAGGCCACAGGCGCTGCAGTACCGGACGATCAACCCCTTCTTTATCGTTCGATCCTCATCTGCCAGGAGTATAGCAAGAGCCGAACTCTCGGAATACAATCGCGCCAGATGAATGCCTGGATCTGTCCCAGCTGCGGTATTTACTTCACGACTCCCGACAAGTTTCTCGATCGAGCTGCGGAATGTCCCGAGTGCGGGGGGGAGGCGTCATCTGTAGAGGGTGAGCTGGACTGTGCGCAGGCCGCCCAGTCGCCGGTTGGGAGCCTGGCACAGATAGTGGCGGGATTGGTGGCCGGCACCCTGCTGGGGGGGGCGTTTGTCGGGGTGGAGTGCTTGCTGCTGTGGGGTTTGCGGGCGTCTAGCGAGACGGCCTGGGTCTATTACCCGCTGCAGGCCGGGCATGTGCTGCTGATCGCGAGCTGGTTGTTCCTCAACGGGCAGGTTCTAGCTCGTGGAAAGGACCGGCCGCTCTCCGTGCGAATCACGCTCGTCCTGGCGCTGCTCTGTACCACAGCGGTCTATCCGCTGTGGCGCGTGTTCAGCTGACCGAACGGCGGGCTCGACCCCGACGAGGGCCGTGGCGAGGCACTAGAAACGGAAAGAAAAACCGAACGCGAGGAAGTGCTGTGGGCCGAAGCTCGAGCTGCTGAAGTCCCAGTCGGGGCTGACCTCATTGGTCCCGTCCTCGTCCCGCATCCCCGCTTTCAGTCCCAGGCTGTACCCCAGATGGAAGTCGACGCTCTCGCCACGGTAGGTGAACCCGAGGGTGATGTGATGCTGGGTGTAGGCGGGAGCGAGTGGTGTCTCGAAGCCTTGCTTGACTGGATTTCGGCCGTAGTTGTATCCCATCCGGAAGACCATTCGCTTGTGGTAGAACTCGGCGCCGATGGCGAAGATGTACTGGTCGCGCCAGCCGACCGGCAGACTGGTCTCTATGCTGCTGCCCCCGATGATCGCGTTGACATCGGGGTTGCTTCCCTTGGAGAGCACCACAGTCAACTCGCTCATGGTCTCCGACCAGTCGATCCACTTGACGTCCATCGACAGCCGGACCCACGGCTTGGGCGTCCAGGCGAGGCCTCCACCCAGCCACTGCGGCAGCTGGAAGTCCTTGATGCGCATGTCGTAGGTCCCGGTCAGACCGTTCAGGCCGCCGTTGGGAAGGAAGATCAGCGCTGGCAGAATCAACGAGAGGCCGCTCGCGTCGAAGGTCGGGTTGAAGTCGACCGAGGCCTTGGTCTTGTAGTCCCGATGCCACGTCTTCGGGCTGTAGGCCATGCCGAAGGAGAGCGTCTTGTGTGGCTTGACCATCAAGCCAAGCCGTCCGCCGAACCCCCAGGTCGTCGCCTTCGACATGACGATTCGTCCCTGCAGCTTGCGGAAGGGGGTCAGCGCGCTGAATACCTCGGAGAAGCTGAGGCCCGAGAGAGCGCGACCGCGCATCACATCCAGGTCGGTCGCGACCAGGCCGTCTTGCTCGAGTGTGGCGTAGTTGAGCATGAACGTCGCGCCGATTGCCACGTGTTCGCCGAGGCGGATTGCCAGAGACGGAGCGGTGGATACGAACAGCAGGTCGCTCTTGTTGTGCACACCGTCGGGAAACAGCGGCGTCTTGATCTGGATCTCGACGCCGGCACCGCCCTGGGGAAAGATGCCGAAGCCGAACTTCCACCAGCGCCGGCGCTCGTTGGCGTGGGGTGGCGGGACACGTGAGATATCCGCCGGCGGGACCGGCAGGGACTTGGGGGACTCGCTCAGGCTATGAGCGGTATGGGCCACCTCATGCCCATCAGCCACCAGCAACACCCGGAGGATGTTGGCCACTGACTTGGTTGGCACGTAGTCGTAGTCGTAGAGGGCCTTGAGTTGAAGCAACTTGCCGCCTCTGGGCAGCTTGCGGGAGAGCTTGAAGCGCTGAACGGTCTTGGGCACCATCGTGTCCACCCCGACCGATTCGGTTGCACTGGCCACCTCCATCACCTGGATACCGCTGCCGGCGTTGGCGGGGCCCTCCATGTCGACCTTGATCCAGCGGTAGCTGCCGCCCAGGACATAGCCGACTCTCAGGCGTACGCGGTCCAGCTGTACATCGTTACCGCCGGTCGCGACCGACACTTTCAGCTGTCGCGGCAGGAACGTCTGATCCAGCACGACCGACATCGCATGGCGATTCCAGCTGTTGCCGTCCCCCGTCAACTCCTCTTCCACCTTGCGGTCGTCGCAACGCAAGATCACCTTCGATACGGTCTGGCCCATCTGCGCCCGGTAGCGCCAGACGAAGTCGACACCCGCGCCAATGACCTTGGCGCCGGCGGGTAGCTTAGGCATCTCGGTGTGGTTGAGGATGTGGACCGTCGGATTGCGCGCCTCGCCGTCTGTTCGATAGTAAGCGTAGACCCGAACCTTGGAAATGCGTGAACCGACCCCGCCCGCCACCAGATCCAGATGCTGCGGGAGCTTGTCGGTGCCCCAGACGACCTGGCCGTTAGCCGGTTCTTCGCTCGTCGGACGGCGTCCTTGGTCGCTGACGATCAACTTCCAGAGCGTCGGGCCGAGATCGAGGATGTCCTTCGGGGTTTCGAAGACGAAGCCGAACGTCGGAGCGACGATCACCTTGTCGTGGGCGTAACGCCCATTGGGCTGAATCGGGTCGCTGAAGCGCACCGGGGAGAAGAAGGAGGCCAGATTCCAGTCGAAACGGCGGCCGTCGATGAAGGCCAACCCGGCCGGATTGGTGTTGATCGACATTGCGTCCTCGGCGATGCCGAGCACGGTACCGCCACGCCCGCGCTGACGTGGCCCGTCAGCCATCGGGAACAGGCCGTTCTCCGCGTTGGCCTGGCCTACTGCGCAGACGACTGCGAGAGTCCACAGCAGGCAGACTCTAATTCGTTCAGGATCCAATCTCCCCTCCAAGTTCATCGGGCAGAATACCAGGACTGAACCCCTGGATCAAGGTGTGCCGGCTGGCTCGAATCGTGGAATTTGGGAGGCGCGTGGCGGATCGTTGGCGACACAGCGCTTCTTGATCCAGGCCGCCAGCATCGGGTAGAGGGCGGTGGGCACATTGCGGCCGTAGAGGATGTCGGCGTGTCCGGTGTTGGCCAGCTGGACCAGCGACTTGTCGGCACTGCCCAGGCGGCTGTAGCCTTCCATGCGGAGCACCTGAGAGTCGGTGAAGTGATCGTGCTCACCCGCGACCATCAGCAAGGGCAGGGTGATGTGGGGCAGCCCCGCCTGATAGTCGAGCAGGTCGTTGGCCCCCGGCACGGGGAACTCTCGGAACGCCCCGTGGGAGATCCAGTCGAGGAACTGCACCAGCACCCTGGCGCAGCAGTGGGACATCGTGCAACGCAGCGCCTGCTTGAACAGGCTGTCCGTCATGTTGTTCGGATTCCAGATGTGGCCGTGCGCCAGCATTCGGTTCGCCATGCCGGGGAGGTGCATCAACTTGCGCAGGCTGATCCAGTGTAGCCTCCCCGAGTCGGCCAGTTCGTCGGTCAGCCGTCGAGTGGGTGCCTGTCGGAGGGCGAGCAGCAGCTGGAGAAGCCAGCGCTGGTTGCCCAGCAGCTGGATCACGTTGCGACTGTGGGCCAGGCTGGCCAGCCAGCGCAGCACGCCGGATGTCCGCCACTTCAGCACGATCGGGCTCCCCAGGGTGATTCCGCCGGCCAGCAGACCGTGCCGCTGGTCTGTCAACTCGGCAGACCTTCGGACACGTCCCTCGGCGGTGTAGTAAGCGCCCTGGAGGTAGATCAGCAGAGCCATACCACCCATACTGTGGCCAATGTAAAACGGCCGCTGACCCGTCTGCTGGGTGATCATCGAGATGATGGCGGGGAGATCGCGGAGAGCGTAGTCATCAATGCTCCAATCCCACTGTCCCGAGCACTGGGAGCGGAGTGGGGGGCGACCATGGCTGCGCAGGTTGGGTAGCCAGACGTCGAAACCGGCGCGATGAAGGTCGACCGCCATGCTGTGACCGGGCACCGGCAGGTCGAAAGACTGCATGTTCTGGGCCAGTCCGTGCACCATTACCACGGGGGGGGCGCCGACCTGGGGATAGCGCTTGCAGTAGATGCGATGGTCGTCCGAGGTCGTGGTGTGACAGTACTCGAACTTGGGTTTGTAATACTGACTCGACGCTGGTGAAACCATGCCCGTCAGTAGTCTGCCGCTAAACGAGAGAAAGTCAAGTTGTACAAGAACTTACTGCGGCGACTCAAGTCCCAGGCGGGCCACGGGGTGGCCTTCCTTGTCCAGTAAGGTGAGCGTCGAGCTACCGTTGGCGTCGACGGCCAGCGGCTTCTGGGCGTTGCCACCGCCCTGCTCGAGC
>CAZANL010000181.1:0-2475 GCA_964486115.1 uncultured Planctomycetota bacterium | reverse complement strand
CCTCTGCATCGTCGAGGATCAGGCTCGGAATGTTGCCCTCGTCGAGGCTCAGCTGTGCCCTGATGGCGCCCGATGGTTCTGCCAGGATCAGGCACGGCAGGTTCTCGTCGATATACAGTCGAGCCAGTCCGTTGGCGTTCGTATCGCACAGCAGTACAGAGGGCTGATCTTGCGTGTCGACATCCATCCGCATGCGGGTGATGCCGTACTGATCATAGAAGCGCTGGACCGGGTGGCCATCCGCGTCGAGGCCCAGGGTCATTCGAGGTTGGCCGTCTCTGTCGAGCAGGGCAAGCAGCGGGTTGTCGCTATTGTCCAGATGCATCACGGCGCGGGTCTGTCCGGTCTTGTCGACCAGCTTGAGAGACTCCACGGATGAGGATGTGCTCTCGACTTTCTCGCGCAGCTCGGCGACGAGGTGTTCGAGGTACTCGATTCTCTTGAACAGCGGGGCGATGTCGGCGGTCATGTTCTCTTTCTCTACCATGAATGGCAGGATAGCCGGGCTACTTTTCTCTGGCAAGCCAACGCAGGATCTCCTGGTCTTTTCCGCCGAGACGTTGGTAGTGTTCCAGGTAACGCCGCGCCTTGACGGGGTCCTTCAGGTGGTTGAGGTAGGTCACTCCGGCCAGCCGAGCCAGACGGAGGCTGCGTGGAAACCGTCGGAGTCCTCGCACGGCAATCCGCGCGGCTCGGGGGGCCTGGTCTGTCTTGATTAGACAGGTGGCCAGGTTGTTGTAGATCACTTCGGTGTCGCCGTTCTGGGTCAGGGCGCGCTCGAAGAGCGCGACGGCATCCTGGAAGCGCTTCTGCTGGTAAGCGAACATGCCGAGCGTGGCCAGGGCATAGATGTCCTTGGGCTCGACGGCGAGGACGCCTTCCAGCACCGTACGTGCTTCCCCGATCTTGCCGACCCGGGCGAGGCAGTGGCCGAGCTTGCGCTTGAAGAGCACCATGTCCGGTCGCTGCTCGACGAGCTGGCGCAGCAAGGGGATGGCCTTTCCGTTCTGGCCGACCTCCATGTAGGCTCGCGCACGCAAGAAGTTGGCTTCGAACTCCTTTCCCGGGGTGTGTTCGAGCAACGTGTGAACCCTGACGTACTGCTTTCTGCGGTAGGCCAGTTCGGCCTGTACCAGCCGGATCTCGGTGTTCTCGGGGTCGTGTTCGATCCCCTCGCCCAGGGCGCGATCTGCGGCCGCCAGGTCGAGTAGTCCGATGTGGGCTCGCGCCAGGCCCAGCCAGCCGATCGACTTGTCCGGATGGTACTCGAGGAATTTCCGGTAGAGGTCGCGGGCCTCCTCCCATTGCTCACGTTTGAGCTCGGCGTTGGCCAGATTGTAGGTCAGGTAGAAATTGCCCGGGTCCCACCTCAGCCCTTCGATGAACGCCGCTCGGGCAGCCTCGACCTTGTCGGCGGCCCAGAGGATCAGCCCGTGGCTGAGCAAGAGGAAAGCGATCGCGGTTCTCGGTTTTCGGCTCTTCAGATAGCTGCCCTCGGCCTGCTTGGGAAACGGATGTCGCTTGCGGTATTCGGCATCCGAGAGCATCTTGCCGCCGGCCGTCGTTTCGATGTTGAAGTAGGCACCCTGAGCCTCATAGCGGACGAAGACATGGTCCGGCAACTCGACGATCCGCAGCGGCAGGCCGAGCCTCTCCCCGAGGACGAGATAGAGCAGTGAAAGCGTCAGGCAGTAGCCTTGCTTGCTGTCCAGCACACTGTCGAGGTAGGCGTTGTGTGGGTGAACGCCGTCGAGACCTCCCGCATGGTAGGTGAACTTCTCTTGCTCGAACAAGAAGGTCGAGATCGCCCTTGCCGTCTCGCGGGGCGAGGTCTTGGCCGGCAGAGAACGCAGAATCTTTCGCGCCATCTCATCCAGCCGATCGAGATAGCGCTGTGTCAGCAGGCCTGGATTGGACTGGCGTGCGATCAGCAGCGCGGTGTAGCCGAGGTTGAGGCTCTTGTCGGGAAGCCGGCGAGCCTCGGCCAGCGTGTCCACGCCGGCCATTGTTGGTAACCCCCGAGGGCCAACCACTTTGCCGGGGAGAGTCCTCTGCGCCTGTTTGGGCGTATGGCCGTCCTTCGCCGGCTGCCCAGCTTCGAGCGACTGCTTCGCGAGAGACCGCTCTACCTCGGGCAGGTCCCGGAGTTTTGTCTCGAACGGCTGCGGGGGCTCTGCCTGGTTCAGTAGCCACCAGATACCCCCCCCGATTGGCAGCGCCAGTAGAGCCACCAGGGTCAGCGCGATTCGCAACTCGCGGTCAGTTCTGGGCAAGATCCTGCCCTTGAAGGCGCTCGGCAATGGTCGAGATCGCACGATCCTGATAGTGCATCTGCTCCAGCTGGACCATCCCCTGCGTGATCATCCGTCGCTGGTCGTGGCGCAGGCGAGACAGCTCGTTGGCCAGGTGCGCGGACGACACCAACTCCTCGAGGTGCCGATCCAGCTGGGTCCGCAGCATCGATGTGCGCACACC
>CAZANL010000180.1:3661-8248 GCA_964486115.1 uncultured Planctomycetota bacterium | reverse complement strand
CACTACCCTGCTGTCTTGCTGCGCTGACCTTCCACGCCGGCACCGCCTGGGCCCTGAACATCTGGTACCTGAAGTACTTCGCACCCGCGATGCTCGCCTTTCTGCCGGACGTCTGGCCGAGCCGGTTCGCCCTGTCCGCTGATCCGCACGGACGCGGTCCCGGATAAACTCGGCAGCGAACTGTGGACTGACGAGCGCCTGGTTCCGTGGGTCTCGAACCCCGGCCCCGAACCGACCTACTTCGACTTCGGTTCGGACGTCTGGATCGCCTCGTGGCAGTGGGTCAGCGCGCGCACCATGTAAGCCGTCACCAGCACCGTATCCGACTCCAGCCACTGGGCGCTCTCGCTGTTCTTCCACGAGCCGTCCTTGCGCTGGAGTTGAACGATCTTGGCTGACAGATCCCGGGCCCAGTCATGCCGCTTGCCATCCGGGGTCACGACATATCGCTCACCATACGCCGCCAGCGCCTTGGACATCACCAGGTAGTAGTAGTACAGCCCCGCCGCCCCCAGGTTGACGTTCTCGTCGAACGTGTAGTTCTCGCGGACCCACTGGAGCGCAGCCTGCACCCGCTGATCCTGCTTGGCGACATAGGCATGCAACAGGCTCATCAAGCCGGCGTAGCTCATCAAGCCATAGGATTTGTAACCGGTCGTGCCATCCTTCTTGGTCAGTTCGCCGGCCTTGGACTTGCCGGGCCGATAGATGAATCCGCCGTCGTTGGTCGCCCACTTCTCCGGGTTGGTCTCGCTGTTGTTCTGGCAACGCGTGATGAACTTGCGGGCCTGGACGATTGCCGGATCGTCCTCGGGAAGCCCTGCCTGACGCAGCGCTTCCAACGACTGCAAGGTATTCGAAAGATCGGCGTTTCCGCCCTTGCTGCCGTAGCCGAAGCCGCCCCCCTGTCGGCTGGCCTCGTCTGGCAGCTGGGACTTGCGGATATAGGCGACCCCTCGCTCGATCACCTTGGCGAAACGTTTCGCGTCGGCGGTCTTGAGCGCCATGATCGAGATCGACGTGCAGTAGTTGCCCAGCCCGAATGCCGGGGTGTAGATTCCGCCATCATCCTGCTGGTGCGATACGATCGCGTCGCACGCCTTGCGAATGAACTCGCTGTTGTCGTAGCGATAGGCGTCGGGCGACTTGACCACCGCATCGACGACCAGCGCAGTGAACGCCGGCTTCGGATCGAGCAGCCCGCGAGAGAACTCGTTGTCCTCTTCCTGGTGCACCTTGAGATATTCGATTCCCCTGCGTATCGAGTCCAGCAGCGGGTCTCCGGAGACCGCGATCGGCGCTGGAGGTCGCCTGGGCGACGAGTGGTGGGTCGTCTGGGTCAGGTACAGTCCCCCGCCGACCAGACCCAGGACGAGCACGCCGATGCCAGCGATCTTCAATCGTTTTCGGCCCATGCCCCAAGTATACGTCTGCAGGAATCGATCGTCCGGAACAAAAACGGGGCCAGCGACCATCCCGCAGTCACCCGAAGGGCCGGCCCGGGTAAGCCAGCCCGCTCGCCCAGGCTCAGCACACGCGCAACGCGGTCCTGCCCTCCCAAGAAATCCGGGATTTCCCTCCCCTTCCGAAACTCCACCTCTATGATTGTTGACCCCCCACGTCGCTTCAACCTTACTGACGAGGACAGTCGACATGAGAAGAACCGTGTTCGTGCTCCTGGCCCTCGCGCTGGCCATCCCGGCCTGGGCCCAGAAGAAGAAGGCCCCACAACCGCGTGAAGGCACCAAGATGGTCAAGTTCATGGTCGACGGACTGACCGAGACCAACTCCGAGGACCTGCGCGTCAGCCTGAAAAAGGTGACCGGCGTGGCCAGCGCCCTGATCAACACGACCGACCGGACGGTAGTGCTCACCTTCGCCGACAACTCCGTCATTTCCTGGAACGACTTGAGCCAGGCCGTCAGCGGGACCAACGCACAGATGAAGGAACCGGGGCTGAAGATCAAGGGCGCGCCGATAGCCGCCGTCGCTGGCAGGTTCAACATCATCGTCGAAAACCTGACCGGGGCCCAGGTGGAGAAGGCTCGGGAGACCCTCCGCAGCTACAAGGCGACAGACACCGTCGGCCATTTCGGGGGCCTTACCGTCCCGGGTCAGAAGTGGCCCGTACTCTCCTGGACGATCACCATCAAGAAGGGCGCCAACCTCAAATTCAGCGTGATCTGGAACGCCTTCACCTCCTCCGGAACCCCGGAGGCCAAGGCCCAGCCCAAGCTACAGAACTGTTCGTTCTACACGCCGATCCCCAAGAAAAAGACCAAGAAGAAGGGCTGAGGCGGCGGTGGTTGAGGCTCTGGCGGCTGAGGCAAGGGCCGCTAGACCGTTCCCACGTGCTGGGAACGCATTGACACCATCGACCACTTGGATACCGAACACGAAAAGGGCGTGAGAGATCTGCGGAGCTCTCGACGCCCTTTTTTACTGGGCTTGTTCGGAGGACTGACCGCCGTCTACGGTCTACTCGTGGCATGGCTGACTGGCTGGTTCACCCGACGTGTCGCCAGCTTATCCCGGGCAGCGCCTCACCGATGGCGCTTGACGGGCGACCAGCGAGTCACCCTGACACGGGCGGCGGAGCGCATCCTACCGGGGGCCGAGGAAGCCCAGCTGATCGGCTACATCGAGGGCGCGCTGGCCAGCGAGGTCTGGGCGGGTCGTCGCCCGGCCGTTCTGGAGGGGGCCGCGACTCTCGACCGGGTGGCCCAGGAGGGCTGGCGGCAGAGCTTCAGCGAGCTGGCGCCGACCGACCGAGACGAGGTGCTGACCCACGTACAGAACACCGGCGCGGACACCGACGACTTCGACGGCGCGGCATTCCTCCACGCCCTGATCGAGCTCTGCCTCGAGGGGTTTCTCGGCGACCCCGCCCACGGCGGCAATCACAATCAGGCCGGCTGGCGCTATATCGGCTTCGTACCCGGATGCCCCAGACACTGAACACGGACGTCTGCGTGATCGGCAGTGGAGCTGGCGGCGGACCGCTGGCCCACCAGCTGGCTCTGGGCGGGATGCGGGTGCTCGTCCTGGAGAAGGGTCCCCACTACTCGGCCAAGGACTTCGTCCACGACGAGATCAAGATCGTCCGCCGCAACTTCTTCGTCCCCTCGACCGACACCGACCCCCATGTCTTGCGTCACAGCGGAGAGAGCTCCGGAACGCGAAGCAGCATGGGCTGGACGGCCTCCTGCGTCGGCGGCGGGACGGTGCACATGGCCGGCTATTTCTACCGGCTGCACCCCGACGACTTCCGCATGTCAGACCGCTTCGGCGCGGTGCGCGGGGCAGAGCTTGTCGACTGGCCGATCAACTACGCCCAGCTGGAGCCGTTCTACGGCAAGGCGGAGCGCCTGATCGGAGTCTCCGGGCAGACCGGCGCCAACCCGTTCGAGGGACCGCGCTCGACACCCTATCCGCTGCCTCCGGTGACGACCCATCCCCTGGCCGACTGGATCGACTCGGCCTGCAGGCGGCTCGGCCTCCACGCATTCCCCAGCCCGCGCAGCATCATCACCCGCCACTATCGCGGCCGCACACCCTGCGTGTACTGCGACTTCTGTGGCAGCTATGGCTGTGAGGTGGGCGCAAAGTCCAGCACCCTGGACGCACTGTTTCCCGAAGCGCTGGCCACCGGCCGCTGCCAGATCCTCTCCGGGGTGACGGCATTCAGAATCGAGACCGACCCACGGGGCCGCGCCCGTGAGGTGCTGTTTCATGACTCGGCGGGCCAGGTTCGCCGAGTCAGAGCCAAGCTCGTCTGCCTCAGCGCGGGAGCGATCGAATCAGCCCGTTTGCTGCTCCTTTCCAGGCTGGCCAATGACAGCGGACGGGTCGGCCGCCACCTGCAGTTCTCGGTCAGCGCCGGAGGGCAGGGCAGCTACCGCTACGCCGACCACGCCGACCAGCTTTCCATGCTGCGCCAGCGGCAGCCCTTCCTCGGCCGCAGCCTCCAAGATCATTACTTTCTCCCAGCGGGTATCGGCGAGCTGCCCAAGGGAGGCACGATTCGCTTCGGCTTCCCCCACGCCAACCCGATCTTCCGTGCCCTGCGCCTGGCTCATGCCGAGTCCCCGCTGCTGTGGGGCCAGAAGCTGATGGACCGGATGCGGGTGGAGTTCCGTGAGCGACGGACCGTCGAGTTCGAGACCTTCCAGGACTTCCTGCCCAATCCCGGCACGTACGTCGACCTGGACCCCCGAATCACCGACCGGTGGGGTCAGCCCGCCGCCAGGATCAACCTGGACGGCCACCCGCACCATGCCAAGGCAGGCGCGTTCCTGCGCGAGCGGGGCCTGGCCGTGCTGAAAGCGGCGGGCGCGAGCGAGCTCGAGGAAGGGGACGCGGACGTCGTCACCGGACACCTGATTCAGGGCACCTGCCGCGCGGGGACCGACCCCGACACGTCGGTGCTGGATCCGTTCTGTCGCACGCACACCGTCCCCAACCTGTATGTCGTCGACGGAAGCTTCATGCCGACGGCCGGTGGCGTCCCCAGCACTCTGACGATCCTGGCCAACAGCTTTCGCGTCGCCGGGCATCTGCTCGAGCGGGCCCGGCAAGGCGACTTCG
>CAZANL010000180.1:3093-3651 GCA_964486115.1 uncultured Planctomycetota bacterium | reverse complement strand
AGCACGACCTGACAAAATCCGCTCGCCTGAAGCAGCGGTCAGGCCCTAGAATGATCGACGTGACTCCCCGTCTGGTCCCCGCCATGCTGCTGTTGCTGGCCCTGCCCGCGTCGGCTCAAGATCAGCCCGATCCCCAGGAGAAGGCGCGCAAGTCGGCTCGCCGCAAGCTCGACTCGCTCGCTCGGCGGGCGCTGGCCGGGGGAAAGAGCGGCGCGCGCTCGCTGACCTCGCTGAACAAAGCCCTGGGCACGGAAGCCGACAAGCACGGCCAGGCGTTCACCGAGGTGGCCAAGGCCGCGTACGCAGCCCAGGCCAAGGCCCAGCGCGCGGCGCAGCTGACCCGACTGTCCCAGACGATCCAGCCCAGCGACGCGCTGAAAAAACTCCTGCGGGGAGAACTGATCAGGCAGCGACGGTACGCGCTGAGCTTCATCCTCAGCAAGTCGGCATACCGCAAGGGCAGCCAGCGGGCACAGCAGGAGGTCGACCGACGCGTTGCGCGAGTGCGGGAGGTCTGGAACAGCCCGACCCGCGCCCTCGGGAGAGTCCGCAGCTCCT
>CAZANL010000180.1:0-3083 GCA_964486115.1 uncultured Planctomycetota bacterium | reverse complement strand
CAAGAAATTCGAGGCGGGGGGCGCACTGCTAGAGGCGCTGGGCTCCAACGTCGGCGACGCGCAGGACAAGCAGCTCGACCAGCTGAAGCAGCGCTTCGACAAGCAACTCGACATCCGCGACTTCGGCTACAACAAGCGGGACGAGCAGCTGATCGACCAGTGCAAGTCGCGGCAGCTGAGCAACGCGGATTCCAGCGCCCCGGGCAGCGAGGCGGAGAAACTCTTGCTGAAGCTGACCAACGATTACCGGGTGATGATGGGGCTCGAGCCGCTACGGATCGACGATCGACTGATGCGCTGCGCCAACAAACACAGCCAGCACATGAAACAGACCCGCCGGTTCGCCCACGTCGACCCGCGTCATCCCCAGGGAGCCACTCCATTGCTCCGCGCCAAGAAGGAAGGCTACACCGCTCTGGTCGGGGAGAACATCATCATGGGCGGCCGGATCGACACACCCGCGGCAGCCCTCGCCGGCTGGCACAAGTCCGCGGGGCACCACCGCAACATACTCCAGAGCAAATATCACAGCCTGGGTACCGGGCAAGCCGGCGCCTACTGGACCCAGGTCTTCGGTCACTCCTAGCTGCCCACACGCTGTGTGAGAGAAGCTGCCGCTTGCGTGCCGGGACCGCGGGCGGTCAGCCCGCGGTCCTGGCGCGCGGCTCACTTGACGACGACCTTCTCCAGCCGCACCGAACCCTTTCCGTGCCAGGTGACGCGAAACTCGAGCTTCTGCCCCGCCTCGGCGTTGAAGCTCAGCGGAAAATCCTGGTAGATACCGCTGGCCTTGAAGTCGCTTCTTGCGAGCTGACGCCGGGCCAGAACCCGGCCGCTCGCCGAATCATGCACATCCAGCGTCAGCACCACGTCGTTGCGGCCGCGAGTCACGTCGATCATCGCCCGGAACGCAGCCAGACGGCGCCCCGGCCGGATGTCGGTCGCGTACGGCCCGTACAGCATGATACCCGCTCGGTCCTTGCCTGCCAGCGCGGCCCAGCCCTCGTTCTCCCGCCGACCCGTACGGTGGGACATGGCGATAGCCTGATAGACCCACTGACTCGGCCAGCGCGGCCGAGTCCGCGGCACGGCACTCAGCACGACCCGAATGATCTCGGCCTTGGACGTCCAGTAGATGTAGTCGTTGTAGAAACGTTTCGAGCGACCGCCATTGACCGAGATCCGGATCTCATCGATCCAGTGGTCGTGGGCCAGTACCTTGTCGTAGAAGGCGCTCAGCTGTTGCGCGATCTCGCGCCGGCTTCGGCCGCTGAATCGAAACCGGGCGCTGCCGATTCGTCCATTCAGCTGGATCAGCTGCCCCCCACCCGCCTCCGGACGGGGCAGGATCGTCTTCAGCGTCCGGTAGGACTTGAGGAACGCGGAGTAGGAGTGAACCACCTTGTAGTACCAGCCGTCACTGGTCTCGTCCGACGGCACCTGCAGCGTCCGGTGAAACAAAACCCGCACTGCCTGAAAGTTCTTGCTCAGATGGCCAAACGTCTCCCAGGCGGTGCCATGGGAACACCCCCCGTTGAGCGATCTGTCGAAGCGATCAGCCGAGGCGGCGAGCTTGTGTACCCGCCCGGCCAGCTGGGTGAACCCTTCGAGCTGGTGTATCGCCTGGTGAAAGGCCTCGGCCGACTGCGCCAGCTCGCGCGACGCCTGAGCCACCGGGACCCGCCGGAAAGTACGCTGGGCACCTGCCTCACCGGCCAGCGTCAGTCCGAGGAACAGAGCCAGGATCATGCTGGATGAGCGATTCATCACTACCCCTTTCGAGTTGATGCGTTCAGAATGTCCGTCAGGGGTTCACGTGCAATTGGCGTGCCAAGCCCCAGTCAGGCCCTGCCGGCCATCCCAGGCCTGAAGCTGTATTCGGTAGAGGACACTGCCCGCCGCTTATCGGCGAATCGGGCCGCTGGCCTGCCGAGGGTTCAGGATGTGGCCGGGTCAGCTTCTCCACCACTCGTGGAGCGACCCAGCACCTCGAGCAGCAGATCGAACAGGTTCCGCTCGGTCAGCATGCCGAGCAGCTGGTGGTTCGGGTCGACGACCGGCAGGCAGCCGATCCGACGCTCTCGAATGATCAGCACCGCGTCCGCGATCGGCGTCTCGGGCCCGATCGTCTGCGGGCTATTGACCATGTAATCCCCGACTTCCACGCGATCCAGCTTGCTCAGCGGGTTGCCGTCGGTCATCGCCAGGCTGGCGATTGCACTCAACAGATGGGATTGACTGATCACGCCGATCAGCCGACCCGCAGAACCGAGCACCGCCAGGTGGCTGAAGCCGCCATCGTTGAGCAATTGCTGGGCCTTGAGCAGCGAGGTCTCGGCCGTGGCCGTGGGAACCCCTGTCGTCATTCTTTGGCTGACGTGCATACCCGATATCATCCCCCATCTTCGCCCCGCATCAAGGACAGTTTTCCTCGACTATGATAGGCTAGCTGCAAATGCCACCCAACCCAGACCCGGATAAGGCGCTGGACCCGACCCAGATCCCCGGAGTCCCCGGTGGAGTTCCGCCGGACCCGAACCGTGCGCTGGACCCGACCCAGATCCCCGGAGTCCCCGACGCAGTTCAGCCGGCCCCGAACCGTGCGCTGGGCCCGACCCAGATCCTCGGAGGCCCCGACGGAACTCAGCAGGGACAACTGCTCGCCGGGCAGCGCATCGGCAAGTGCCACATCCAGCGGCTGCTGGGACAGGGCGGGATGGGCGCGGTCTACCTCGCTCGCCACGACACCCTGGACATCCCCGTGGCGATCAAGATCATGCCGCCCGACCTGGTCGCCCGGCACCCCGATTTCGGCGAGCGCTTCATGCGCGAAGGTCGGCTGGCGGCCCGACTGCAGCACCCCAACGTGGTACGGGTGATGGACGCCGATCGGGACTCCGAGACCGGCCTGTACTACATCATCCAGGAGTACGTCGCCGGCGGATCATTGTACGAGCGGCTGGAACAGGGCCCCCTGGCGGAGAAGGAAGCGCTGCAGGTGGTCGGTAGCATGGCCAAGGCGCTGGCGGTCGCCGACAAGGCGGGGATCATTCACCGCGACATCAAACCGCACAACATACTGA
>CAZANL010000179.1:0-8255 GCA_964486115.1 uncultured Planctomycetota bacterium | reverse complement strand
GACATGTGATGGGCCGCGAGGTGGTGGTCGCCATCACGAATGGTCGGCTCGACTTCGGTCCGTGGGAGGCGATCTTCTACGCCGAGTTTGACGGGCGGCGACGAAAGCGGGCGCTGATCAAGATCATCGGCGAGTAGCTCGGCTTGACCAGCTGTCCTGCACAGCTGACGTGCTGCACATTCTCGTCTCGTCACCTCCAGCACCAGTACCGGAACGCTTCTCGCGTTCACTTCGACCTGATCGAGTCGGTCACTCGGGGGGCATTCAGCGCCCCCCGTGGAGAGTGACCGCAATCCTTGCGAGATGACCTCGCCCGACAGATATCGGTTTTGTCGCTCGGCGCCTAGTTCTTGCTAGGACCGATGCCGATCGAGATCTTGCGCGGCTTGGCCTCTTCGGCCTTGGGAATGAACAGCCGCAAGACGCCGTCGGTGAGAGTGGCATCGATGGAGGCCAGGTCGAGCTCGGGAGCCATCCGGAATTCCCGGCGGTATTCCAGCTCACGATGCGCAGCCCGGCCAGCGACGCTCAGCATGTCGCCTTCCAGCTCGATATCCAGAGCGCCCTCGGCCACACCGGGGAGCTCCACTTGAATGACCAGGCCGTCCTCCTCGTGCGACACGATGTGATGCGGAGTGCGGACCAGCGGGCTCTCATCGCCATTCGACGTGACTGCATCGCCAAAGCCCTCGCAAAGTTGGATGACGTGATTCGTCAGACGGTTGATGTCGGATAGATACATGTTTAATCTCCTTCTGTTGAGTCGGTCTGCCCGTCCTTTTGCGAAGACCGTGCCAAATGCGAAAGAATCCTCTAACACCTCTCCAGCAGCTATTTATCGAAGTGCGCTGGCGTCATCCGGTCTGGGTGTGTCAAACTGGCATGACGGAATGACACAATCCCTCTGGCATTCCCTGGCGGCAGGCTACTTGATCGGCTCGGTGCCGTTTGGCCTGCTGGTCGGCTGGTCGCGCGGCGTGGACGTGCGCCGGTCAGGCAGCGGCAACATCGGCGCCAGCAACTGCGCCCGGCTGCTCGGCACAAGAGCCGGAATTCTCGTCTTCACGCTCGACTTCACCAAGGGTCTGGTCCCGACGCTGATATTCGGACCCGCGGCTGGCTGCGCGGCGATCGTCGGCCACTGCTTTCCGCTCTGGCTGAAGTTCGACGGGGGCAAGGGCGTCGCGACAGGTGCAGGTTTCCTGCTGCTCCTGGCCCCTTGGGCGACATTACTCAGCCTGATGGTCTGGATCCTCATCGCACGCCGAACACGACTGGCCTCCGTGGCCAGCATGAGTGCCATTGCGGCCTTTATCACCCTTGCCACCGGGCTGGACCTGTGGCTCAATCGCCCACACCTGAGCCAGCGTATCAGTTGCTACCTGGGCGTGGCATTCCTTTTGCTCTGGCGTCACCGACACAACATCGTCCGGTTGAAAACGGGGGAAGAGCCAGGAGTTTCCAATGAGCTACAAGATCAGCATTCTGGGTAACGGCGCGTGGGGCACCGCGGTGGCCATGGTGCTTTGCGGCAACCGTCATCACGTGACGATCTGGGGCCACAACCCACATCATGTCAGAGAAGTGCAGCGGACCCGGCTGAACGCGGTCTATCTGCCCGGCATCCGCATTCCCGAAGGCATCACGCTGACCCACGACCTGGCCGAGGTGGCGGATGCGCAACTGATCTTCGGGGCGGTCCCGACCCAGCACCTGCGCGGCGTGATGGAGCAGTTCTCCGCCCACCATGCGAACGTCCCCGTTATCAGCCTCTCCAAGGGCCTGGAGATCTCGACATTCAAGCGCCCTTCAGAGATCATCAGCGACGTTCTGGGCAACATACCCGTCGGATCGCTCTCCGGACCGTCTCACGCCGAAGAAGTGGCCAAGTCGCTCCCCACCACGGTGGTCTCCGCCAGTGAGGATCGGGAACTGGCGCAGTCCGTGCAAGCCGTACTCTCCAGCGATCGGTTCCGGGTGTACACCAACAGCGACTTGCTCGGCGTGGAGATCGCGGGAGCGTTGAAGAACGTGATCGCCGTCTCGGCCGGAATCTGTGACGGTCTACAGTTCGGGGACAATACCAAGGCTGCCCTGCTGACCCGTGGGCTGGTCGAGATTGCCCGCCTCGGTGTCGCCCTGGGCGCCGAGCGCGATACGTTCCACGGCCTGGCCGGCATCGGCGACTTGATCACCACCTGTGTCAGCCCCTTCGGCCGCAACCGGGCCGTCGGAGAGAAGATCGGCCGCGGTTATACCCTCGAGGAGATCCTGGCTGCGACTGCCAAGGTGGCCGAAGGCGTCAAGACGACACAGGCCGTCGCGCCACTGGCCCGCCGAATGGACATCGACATGCCGATCACCGAAGAGGTCTACAAGATCCTGTTCGAGCAGAAGAATCCGCTGGTGGCGGTGAAGGAGTTGATGCTGCGCGGGCACAAGGACGAACTCGAGCAGACCGATTAGGGCACTGCCGACAGCTCGCGATTGCCGGCTGCCCGCTTCTGGGGTACGAGATGGACGGTGACGTCAAGGTGTTTCGCCTGATCGCTCAACCCGTACCCGTACCTCTGACTCTCGGTATGGGACTCGACGAACTCAATATCCCTCCCCGCTACCAACGCTTCAAAGCCGCGACCCTCTTATCCGAAAGAAATGGTTGCCTAAGCCGGGTCCAAGAGTCTCTGTAGACGATTCGCCGGATACTCCGTTGCGCGTTCGTCTCGAAGCCGGCGGTAGAACTTCCCGATACGCCTGCGCCACGGGCACGCGCTGCGCCAGGTATGTGCGCGCGGCGTCCGGTAAGTCTTTGACCGCGCTGTGAGTCCCATCCATGAACTCACGCAGGGCCTGTCGCCAGTCCTCCCGCGCGTCGTAGCGAGAAACCACCGCGTGCACGAGGCTCGTGATCGCAGTGCAGCGATCGTAGTTCTCGTGGCGGTCGAAGAACGTCCGCTCTTCGGGGTCGAGGTCGAAGGCGCGCGAGATCGCGAGCCCCCAGTCGCTGAGGAAAAGATCCTCGCCATCGGTCAGGATGTTCTCGAAGTGGGCGTCCAGATGCAGCACGCCCTGGGACCGGGTGAACGCCAGGAGTCGGTGGAGACTCGCCTCGGTCTCCCAGACATCCGCCGAGGGGTCGGGGTCTTTGGCCGTCCGGGTCCGGAACCACTGGAGCAGGTTCAGCGCGAAGGGCTCCAGGAACAACACGGCTGAATGCGTGGCCGTCGTGACCGATGAGACGCGTTGCCGAATGGCCCGGTCGTCCCTCGACAGGGTCGTGCGCAACTCGTCGTCGCCGTTTCGGTGCACGATCGGGAGCGTACGCCAACCGTGGAGCAGCGCGAAGTGCGAGCAATGCCCGGAGAAGACCCAGCGGTTCGCGATTTCGTGTGCCGCCAGTTCACGCCACGTACCGAACCCGCAACCCACATGCCGGTAGTGGTAGTAGTTCGGGAGGTCGAAGAGATTGGCGGTCGAACGCAGGTGCCGTGGCTGCAACTCGAGATCCGTCAGAGGCAGGAGCTTGACGAAGACCGTCGCGTCGCTGCCGGGTAGGCAAACCGACGCTGTCCCGTGTTCAACCAGGCGCGGCGAGTCGGACAGCCGGCACAGAAGCTCCCCATCGCGCAACCCCTCGATGGCCGCCTCGATCTCTCGGTGGCGTGCGATGCGCTGGGCGAACTTCGCAGTCACATCCGGTGGCGAAACCATCAGTAGAATAGAGCACCTCGCCTGTATACCGTCAAGGTGGTCACGGGCCCTGGCGAGAAATGCCAGGGCTCGGGCCGCCCCGTCTGCCGCGCTGCGGCCATCTTCGCCAGACGGGTCAGATGCCCGCGCTACAGCGCAACATCACCGCCTGCAGCACATGGTCCGGCTGGATCCGCTCGCTGCCTTCCAGATCGGCCACCGTCCGCGCCAGCCTGACCATCCGGTAGTAACCTCGCGGCGACAGCTCCTGGTCGCCGGCGCAGACGTTCAAGCAACTGCGAGCTGCCTCGGTCAACCGCGCAGCCCCCTGCATCAGCTTGTCGCTCAGCTGCGCGTTCAGCCCACCGCGAGCATGCTGTCGCTCCCGCGCCTGCCCAACCGCCTCGCACAGCGATTGCGTCGTGCCGGATGGATCGGGCTGCCCGCCCAGAGCCGCCGGGGCGACCGCCTCGAGTTGAATCTGGATGTCGATCCGGTCCAGCAGCGGGCCGGAGATCCGACCGAGATAGCGGTCCACCACCCGCTGGGGGCAGCGACAGCGGTTGGGAGACGTCAGAAAGTGGCCACAGGGACATGGATTCATCGCCAGCACCAACTGGAAGCGGGCGGGGTAGGTCACACGCTGGGCGACACGCACCACGGCTACCTCCGCCTCCTCGAGCGGCTGTCGAAGCGCATCGAGCAGGTCCCGCTTGAACTCCGGCGCCTCATCGAGAAACAGTACGCCGTTGTGGGCCAGGCTCACCTCGCCCGGCTGCAGCGGGCTACCTCCGCCAATCAACCCGGCGCGCGACACCGTGTGGTGCGGCGCGCGAAATGGCGGCGTCCGCAGCATCCCACCCCGGAGCAGACCAGCCACGCTGTATATCCGGCTGGTCTCGAGCGCCCTGTCCGGGGCCAGCGAACCCAGCAGACCTGGCAGACGGCGGGCCAGCATCGACTTGCCGACACCGGGAGGTCCGACCATCATCAGGTGATGCCCTCCGGCGGCAGCCACTTGAAGCGCGTACTTGGCGTGGGGCTGACCGACGACATCCCCCAGATCCAGCGAGCAGAGATTCGACGACGCCAGGACGGGCACGGGGGGCGGGTCGTCCCCCAGCAGGTATCCCACGACCTCCGGCAGCGACCGGGCGGCCATCACCTCGAGATCATCGAGGATCGCCGCCTCGGAGCCGTTGTCCCAGGGCACCACGAGTGACCGCGGCCGGCAGGATCCGGCGATTGGCAATATGCCCTGCACCGGCCTGAGCCGTCCATCGAGAGCCAGCTCCCCCACCATCACCACATCATCCAGCCGCTCGGATTGCAGTTGACCCGTGGCGACGAGAATCCCGACAGCAATCGGCAGGTCGTACATCGGACCGGCCTTGCGGGTGCTCGCCGGCGCGAGGTTGATCGTCATCCGACCTGCGTTGGGATATCGATAACCGCAGTTGTTCAAGGCGGCCTGCACACGGTCGCGACTCTCGCGGACCGCCTTGTCCGGAAGTCCGACGATGATGGTCTTGGCCAGGCCGGCGCTGAGATCGATCTCGATCTCGACCGGTTCGGCGTCGATGCCGATGACTGTTGCGCTGCGCACCATGGGGCACAAGCCTGCAGACCTGACCGGGGATGGTCAAACCGCCTGGAGGCCGGAATCGCCGGGACCCGCATGACCACCGGGCTCACGCAAATCCAGAACTGTCCCCGGATGGGTCGCCCCGCACCGCAGGTCCCCACTCGAGTATTCGAGGCGGATCCCAAACAGGCGCTCCGGCGAGACCAACCAAGAACGTCCTGGTCAACCAGAGGGAAACA
The DNA here is from genome assembly GCA_964486115.1 of uncultured Planctomycetota bacterium. Lineage (GTDB taxonomy): Bacteria > Planctomycetota > JACQVV01 > JACQVV01 > CAZANL01 > CAZANL01. The sequence goes on along the minus strand of CAZANL010000179.1, from coordinate 2,741 downwards.
AGCCGACAGGCCCGTCCGGTCAATTCAGGACATGTCCCGCCGCAGGGTCAGGCCGCCGTCGAACAACAACGTCTGGCCCGTCATGTAGAGGTCGGGAGACAGCAGAAAGCAGACCGCCCGGGCCACGTCCGCTGAGCGGCCGAAGCGCGGGATCGTCTGAGCATCCAGATACGGCTGGTACTTCCCCTTGGCGATGCTCGACAGCGCCATGCCGGCCTCGTTCACACCCGGGGCTATCGCGTTGACCCGAACCACGGGGGCGTCCCCGTACTCCTTGGCCAGAATCTCGACCCCTCGCTCGAGCGCTGCCTTGCTGGCCGCGTAAGGCAAGCTGCCCTCGAACGGATAGAGCGCCTGCATGGTCGAGAACAGCACGATGTTGCCACCGTGGCCGGCCGACCTGATCCGCATCGAAAAATCCCTCGCGAGTAGCAGCGGCGCGGCTGTGTTGATCGCAAACACCCCGGCCAGCGCATCAGGTGTCCACTCCTCGGGCGGGACCCGCAGCGGCACACCGACGAAACAGACCAGACCCACCGGCAGGCCGGGCAGGCCTGCCGCAGCCTCCCACAACCGGGCCCCGAGCTGCGGGTCCTGGACGTCGCCGGCGACACAAGCCAGCCCCACACCGCTCCCACTGAGATGGTCGACGCGAGCCGCCAGAGCCTCCTCGTTTCGACCATGCAGCACCAGATGAACCCCTGCGTTGGACAGCCATTCCAGAGTGGCCTCGGCCAGTCCACCGGTCGCCCCCAGTACGATGACGCTCTGCTGATCGTTTTTCATGCGCGGATTGTCAGGCACTGCTCGACCATTGCAAGTAAACGCCGTCTATGAATAGAATTCGATCCGTGCCAACTCCCCAAGCCGCCATGGCCGGACAGCGAACCGCGGGTGACCCGCTCCCAAGACTCTCGGCACCTGGCTCCCTGCCAGATTCTCCGACACGGCCAGTGAGACATCTCACGAGCCCCCCAAGCGGGCGAACTCTGGACCGGCCTCCTTCCCCCACCGATGGCCCATTGTACTTGTTGGTGCTGCTGCCCCTGCTGCTCTCGGCGGCCTCCTGCGGATCCGATAAACCCTCAAGCCCCTCGGAGCGGAGGGCCACGATCGAGGCGGAGTACCGTGAACTGGTCAAGGGGTACAACAAACGAACCGGCGCCCAGCAGATCGGCGTGGGCGATGTGCTCGGGCGTCTCGCCCAGGGCGAACAATTCGTCTTTCTGGACATCCGCGAAGCCCGAGAGCAGAAGGTCAGCACGCTCCCCCAGGCAATCCGGCTACATCCCGACGATGTCGAACAAGCCCGGCTCTCGCTGCCATCGCAGGCGACAGTGGTCACCTACTGCACCGCCGGTTACCGCTCCGGAATGGCAGCCGTCGTGCTCACCCGGCGGCTGGGCCGAACGGTCTACAACCTGGACGGGGGCATCATCGAGTGGTTCAACCATGGCGGGCCGGTGGTTGGGCCCGACGCCAAACCGGCAATGAAGATCGACCCCTATAGCAAAGAGTGGGCCCGCTTCGTGCGGACCCACAAGCACTAGCAACCCGGCGGCGCATGCCAGCGGCAAGCGCGCCTACAGGCGGAATACCCACGGGTCCCCGCACGGCGCGGGGATGGCCCGGAACGCGCCAGCCCCTGCCATCCAGCATCGTGCCGGTGTGTTCGTGCCAGAGCGTATCGCTGACCTCAGGCCAGCAGTCGCTGCTTGACCACCTCGAAGGCCTCGTCGATCTTGATCCGCTCCTGATCGGTGGTGTCCCGGTCGCGAATGGTCACCGTCTGATCCTCCAAGGACTGGCCGTCGACGGTCAGGCAGTAGGGTGTCCCCACCTCGTCGTGCCTCGCGTAGCGCTTGCCGATCGACTTCTGCTCATCGTACTTGGCGTTGACACCCGCCGCGAAGAACTCACCGACGATCTCGCGGGCCAGCTCCGGCATACCGTCCTTGCGCACCAGCGGCAACACCGCCACCTTGAACGGGGACAGCCGGGGATGCAGCTTGAGCACCCGACGCGTCCGCACCTGGCCCTTGGCATCCGGCCTCGGAGAGTCGTAGGCGAAGGCATCCAGCAGGTAGAGCAGCGTGGTGCGTGTGGCGCCGGCAGCCGGTTCGATCACATACGGGGTATAGCGGCTGCCCTTCTTGCCCTTTTCGGGGTCCATCTTCTCGGGATCGAAGTAGGTCAGCTTGCTGCCGGAGTGCTCGGAGTGCTTGCGCAGGTCGTAGTCGGTCCGGCTGGCAATGCCCTCCAGTTCACCCCAACCCCAGGGATACTCGTACTCGATGTCGTAGCAATCGTCGGCGTAGTGGGCCAGCTCGCAAGGCGTGTGCTGGCGTAACCGGAACTTGGTCTTGTCGTTGGCATAGCGCAGGTACCAGTCGAGCCGCTCCTGTTTCCAGTACTCCAGCCACTCGGCCTGGGTGCCCGGCTCGACGAAGAACTCCATCTCCATCTGCTCGAACTCGCAGGAGCGGAAGATGAAATGCTCGACGGTGACCTCGTTGCGAAACGACTTGCCCATCTGGGCGATGCCGAACGGCACCTTCATCGAGAGCGACTGCTGGATGTTGGCAAACTGGACGAACATCGCCTGAGCCGTCTCCGGCCTGAGGTAGACCGCGGACTGCCTGACCTTCTCGTCGATCAGCGACCGCACCTCGCTCAGCGGCGGCTACCGCTGTCGGGTTGCCAATCGCAGCGGGCTCCTTCCGGACCTCAGGAGCTACTAC
>CAZANL010000178.1:6266-8280 GCA_964486115.1 uncultured Planctomycetota bacterium | reverse complement strand
GTTCAGGATGACAGTAGTGCGAGGATTGCATGGCGCCTGGGCGGTCTTGTTTGCTGCGCTGGTGATCGGCTGCGCGACCGGATCTGGTCCACAGGGTGGCGGCGGCAAGGAGTCCGGCGGCCCGGCCAAGAAAGGGCCTGACCAGAAGAACGGGGCGGGCAAACAGGCCTCGGGTTCGGCGCAGTATCGCTGGCCAATCCTGCCGGAGCGTCTGCGACCGATGGGGGCCGTCCGGCGGCATTACATGAAGAGTGCGCGGGTGCGCATCAACGTGCAGATAGACAAGAAGATCCTGGATCAGCCCGGCGAGATCTGGCTGCACATCACTCGCGATGAGGGCAAGACGTGGGAGGTGCCCCGGCTGGTCTCGATCGTCGATCAGTCGTTTCGGATCAACTTCTCCAAGAATGAAGAGGATAGCGGAGAAGGTCGCTTTGGCGTCCGACTGGCCAAGTCTGTCGAGAAGCCGAAACGGCTGCCGGCAGGGACCAAGCCACACCGCTACATCATCGTCGACCGGACGCCTCCCACCCTGAGGTTCAACCTGCCCCCCGAGAAGATCCTCGGCGGTGCCGACGACGCTGGACCGGCCTTCAGCTGGACTGCGCGGGACAACACGCGGGACGATCTAGAGATCTACCTCGACTACTCCTCCGACGATGGAGAGAGTTGGAAGCCGATCAATCCGGTCAAGAACGGCAAGATCATGCCGATCCCACACCATCAGGGCGTGTATCGGTGGGCCATGCCGGCGGTCCACAAGAAGGGCGTCCGGTTTCGGTGTCGGGCGGTCGATCCGGCGGGCAACGAGGCGAGCTCCGCTCCCCGGGAAACGCGTACTCTGGATGGGATCCCGCCCACAGTGGAAGTGCTCGGCGGTCCGCCCAAGATCCTGATCAAGGACCAGGCGGTCAGCCTCCCCTTCGATGCACGCAAGGTCGGCCCGTCCAAGCTGGCCCGCATCGAGGCCTGGGTCCAAGCCGACGGGGGCGAGTGGAAGATGCACAAGTCCCTTCCGCTGACGTCTCCAGCGAAGGTGCGTTTTGATGGTGATGGGACGTACGGGGTGGTGTTGGTGGCCTACGACGAATCGCGTAACCACTCCCCAATCCCTGTGGGTCCGGCCAAGCCTGCTCGCACGGTCGTCGTGGACCGGACTCCTCCCGAGTTGGTCTTCACCGCAGACTTCAAGCCGGAGCGCTATTACCGTCAGGGGGAGTCGATCACACTCGCCTGGCAGGCTAGCGATCCCAACCTGCTGCCCGCTCCCGTTCAGCTGTTCTATCGGACCGAAGATGGCCGGTTGGTTCAGATCGGCGGCCGCCGCAAGCCGAAGGGCAAGATCAACTGGGAGTTGCCGAATTTCTCCGGCAAGCTGACGTTGGTTGGGATCGCCAAGGATCAGGTCGGCAACCAGACCGAGCGCACCTGGCCCAGTTCCGACAAGCCCGGGAAGGTCAAGGTCCTCAATACCTGGGCCTGGGCCGAGATCAAGGATGTGCGGCCGAGCCAGGACAAGCAGCGGATCGTGATCGACTATGCTGTGCGCGATCTGGCAGTGGCTCCGCTGGTCAAGGTGGAGCTGTACTGGCGATCGGGTGCGGTGCGGGACTGGATTCTGTCACGCGAGAACTTCACCACGCCCACGGGTTCATTCCGTCTCAGGGCGCCACCCGGAATCTACGACTTCTATGTCCGGGCGATCACCAATATCCGTTCGGAAGCGGTGCCGAACCGCACCACCAAGCCCAAGCTGGAGGGGTTTCGCTTCAATCCGCGTGTGCCCACGCTGCAGCTGGTCGACTTCCCTGGTCGCAAGCGCGGCGAGGTTTATGTGGGCGGTAAAGTCGTGTCGATCAAGTGGAAGGCTCCCGATTCGGGGCCGGATGTCGAGTACACCATCGAGTTTTTCGATGGCCAGGCCTGGAAACGGATCAAGGAGAACATCCAGGGCAAGACCCAGATCTCCTGGAAGTTGCCGGTGATCACGGCAGCGCAATGCAAGCTGCGCTTC
>CAZANL010000178.1:4704-6256 GCA_964486115.1 uncultured Planctomycetota bacterium | reverse complement strand
GCGACCTACACCATTCCGGGTGATTTCGGCATCGACTCGTCTCCGCCTCAGACCAAGAACGTGATCGCGCCGCGGCTGATCCGCGACGGTAATCTCAAGCTGCGTGTGGTGGTCGCCGACAACGGCCCGGCCGGGGTTGGCCGGGTGCGGATGTGGTACCAGTCAGCTCCGGGTAAGCCATGGGTCGCGGCCGGTTCGCACAAGGTCGGGACGGACTTTCGAAGCGAAGTGGTGTACCAGTTGGCGCTCAAGAACGAGGGGACCTACCGATTCCACATGACGGCCGAGGACAAGGTCGGTAACGCAGAGATGCCGCCCAAGCCAAGTCAGACGCCGCATTGCGTGGTGGCACTGGACCTGACTCCGCCCAAGGTCACACTCAGCGACACCTTCGGAGGGCTGGCTTATCGGGTCGGCGACAGCGTCAAGTTCACCTGGCAGTCTGAAGAGGCCCATCCTTCGGCCAATGGGACGACCTTGCTCTACTCGACCGACCAGGGGACTAGCTGGGTTGCCTTCGCCCAGGAGCAGCCGGCCAGTGGCAGCTACAACTGGAAGATCCCGGACGTGATCGACGGTCTCAAGGTCCAACTCCAGGTGCAGGTCCGCGACCGCGCGGGTAACATCGGCAAGGGCCAGCTGGGCAGGCCGATCCAGATCGGCAGCAAGACGCTCCAGGTAGCGGTGGTCGGTCCGATGCGCAGCGCGACGAGCACGGTCAACCTGGTATACAAGAGCATCAGCGTCGATCCGAGGGCCAAGATCTCCTGGATCAGGTTGTGGATCACCGCCGATGGGGTCAACTGGACGAAGGGGCCGCGGGTCGACAATCCTGTCTCTCCGCTAGAGGTCAAGCTCCCGCCCAGCGGTCGCTTCGGCATCATCGTGCAGGCCGCGGATAGCTTGCGCAACGAGGAGCCGCCGCCGGTGCGCGGCTCTCAGGCAGAGATCACCATCGAAGTCGACAGCACGCCGCCGATCGTTCGCCTGTTGGGGTTCGGTCAGCAGGACGTCTATCATGGTGGGGACAGCTATACGATTCGCTGGGAAAAGCTGATCGACAACAATGTCGGGGGCACCCCGCTCACTCTGATGTACCAGAAACACCCGCAGACGAACTGGGTCGAGATTGCGTCGGGACAACCTGATACCCAGGCATATGTGTGGAAGATGCCAGGTTCGGGCAAGTACCGGATCAAGCTCGTGGGTCGTGATGAGATGGGCAACCAGGCCGAGGCCATCTCTCAGCGGTGGCTGATCGCGTCGACCAAGGCGCCGACGGTCACGATTGTCGGTCCCAACAAGGTGATGCGATCTCAGAGGAGCGTCATCGTCCGTTTCCAGGTGACAAGCGAGCTGGACCTGCCGATCGAGAAGGTGTCACTCTACTGGACGCTGGACGAGGGTAAGACCTGGAACCAGAAGACGACGTTTCGCATCTCGGGCGAGGATGTGACCCGCTACAAGGACGGTAGTTACGGCCTGCGTTACGAGGGGCAGGATGGGGCCAACGGGGTCTTTCTGGTGGCGTACGACCGCCCGGGTAACCACA
>CAZANL010000178.1:0-4694 GCA_964486115.1 uncultured Planctomycetota bacterium | reverse complement strand
CCCGGCCGGTCTCGGGTACCAAGCCGATGGCGACCTACGTCGTGGATAGCAAGCCGCCGGCTCTGACGATCGAGAACACGCTGGGCGGTAAGGTCTTCGGCCCGGGGGAACAGGTCTCGATTGCATGGAGAGTGCGAGAGGGGAATCTGGCGCCGAATCCGATCACGATCCGGATGTCTTCCGACGCGGGCTACAAGTGGCCGATCACGATTGCCGAGGGAATCGCCAACTCCGGGCGTCACAGCTTCTCGCTCCCGAGCAAGCCCCCCGCCTCGGGCCGCTACTATCGTGTCAAGATCGAGGTCAAGGACAAGGTCGGCCACATCGGTCACGCGGTCAGCGAACTGTTCACGATCGACGCCAAACCGCCGACGACCCGCTTCCTCAATGTGCCCAAGCACCTGAGTAAGTCGCCGATTGCGCTGGGTGTGGGGGTCGCGGATCAGGATGGTGCGGGGGTCGCCCAGGTCGAGGTGTTCCAGGTGAAACTCGACAGTGGCGGCAGGCCCGTAGGTAAGTGGAGCAAGCGGACGATCTCGCCCTGGGAGGGACAGAATCAGGTCACGTTCAACCTGCGGGATGGCTACTGGGGTCTTTTACTGGTCGCGACCGACAAGAAAGGCAACCGGCAGGCGGTGCGGGGCGGCGATGCGCAGCGGATGCCGACCGCCAGCACACCACCGCAAGAGCGGATCCAGGTCCACGTCCAGGGCCCCGGGGTGAATCTGCTCACGTTGGCCGGCGGGCAGACGATTTCGGGTGACAAGACACAGGCGATCCGTTGGCGTACCGAGCAGACCAGCGTTCCGGTGACCCGGGTGGTGATCAGCGTCTCTTACGACGGTGGCCGGACCTACGCTGCGATTCCAGGTGCCGAGACTCTGCAGAACACCGGACGGTTCGAGTGGAAGCCTCCCGCGGGCAAGGACTATCCCGAGACTCGGGTACGTGTGGAGGTCTTCAATCGTTATGGTCAGCGGGGAATGGCCGCGTCTGCCCGTAACATCTACATCGACAACGGCAAGCCGGATGTCAGCGGGATCGAGATCGAGGAGGACGACGAGCCTCGAGAGAACGATCCCGAAGTCAAAGGGTGGTTCAAGCGACAGGAGGACGACCGCCAGCCGATCATTCTCAAGCCGGACCCACCGAAGATCAACCCAGAGGATCTATCGAAGAAGAGCGTACCGGATCTGTCGAAGAAGACCGTACCGGTGCTGTCGAAGAAGAACATGCCGGCTTCGCCGAAGACCAACACGGAGAACCTCAGCCGCCTGGTGGGCAATGCGGCGCAGCACTACATCGACGGCTCTCATCGTGCTGCTGAGCAGGCGATGCTGGCCGCTCTCCAGCTGCGGGACAACTGGGGGCGGGGCCACTACCTGTTGGCGCGTATCTGTCAGCAACAGGGCAAGCCGGCCGACGTCGTGCGGCGTTTGCTGCAGAAGGCGACCGCATTCGACAGCACGCTCGCCGAGGCCTATAACGACATCGGCTTGATCCACTACAAGCAGGGTCAGCACACGCGGGCCGAGGCCTACTTTCATCGTGCGATCAAGGCTCGTCCACTGGCGAACGCCCCGCGCAACAAGGCCCGGTTCCACTACAACCTCGGGCTGGCGTTGTGGCGCCAGTCGAAGTCGAGACCGGCATTCGCGGCGTTCCGGGACGCTGTCCAGTTCGACCCCAACTTTCGCGAAGCCTGGTTCTATGTCGCTCTGCTGGGGGACGAGTTGGGAAAGCAGCTCGTTGCGCGGGATGCGCTCGCGCGGGTTGTTTCGCTCTATCCCGGCACCTCTGATTTTCACGTCTGGGCCAAGTCGAAGCTTCGCTGACGGGTTGCTGGAGCTGTGTGAGATGACCCGTCCGTGCTGGAGCGGTCGGGCTGCGGGCCGACAGCGCGCATCAGATGCGTTCCCCCCGTGTGAGGATGTTGTAGGATCGTAGAGATGTCGGCCCCTCCGTCCCACAACCACGCGCGCATTCTTCGCGGGCTGCTGGTCGCGCTGCTCCTCGTCGGCATGGCCGGGGTCACCCTGCAGGGGTTGGATCGGGAGTCGGCTCACTACGATGAAACCGAGTACATCTATTCCGGGCACAGGATCTGGTCCGCTGGGGACCTCTCGGTCAACCCTCATCCGCCGGCGATCAAGGGGTTGGCCGGGCTCGGGCTGATCACCAGCGATTTGGGCAGCCAGCCCGACAACGCGGATACCAGCCGCGTTCGCATGGCCTGGAAGGAGGGGCGCCGGTTCCTGTATCACAATGAACGGGCAAGCCCCGAGCGTCTGCTGGTCGCCGCGCGGCGGCCGATGGTGGCGCTCTGGGTGCTGATGGGGCTGGCGGTCTACCTCTGGTCGGCTCGGATGTACGGGGTGCTGGCCGGATTTTTCTCGCTGGGTCTGTTCTGTCTGTGCCCCAACGTGCTGTCCCAGGGGCGGATCGTCTCGACCGATCTTGGACTGGCTGCCTTCGGGACGATTGCACTGCTGGGCTTCTACCTGGCTTGCGAGCGACCTTGCTGGTGGAGATTTTGCCTGGCGGGACTCCCGCTGGGACTGGCTCTTGGCAGCCGGCATCAGGGGCTGCTGCTAGTCGCGGTGATGCTCGCCGGCTCGGTCTGGTTGAAGCGTTTTCGGTTGAGCGCCCTGATGGTCGGTGTCGGTGTGGTGGTGCTCATCGTGCAGTACAAGCTCACCGCGGTGGGCTACTACTGGCAGGGTTTTCAGTTCCTCTGGCAGGAACTGCTCAATTCTCAGGACTCGTATCTGCTCGCCGGTGAAATCTCTCAGAGCGGTTGGTACCGATTCTTTCCGCTGCTGATGTTCTACAAGCTGCCGCCGCTTCACCTGCTCACCTTGCTGCTGACGCTGCTCAGTCTTGCCATCTGGCGTCCGCGGCCTCAGGAGTGGATCTGTCTGGCGGTCGCGCTGTCCATTTTTGGGTTGGCGGTCGTCAGCCGGATCAACTATGCGTTCCGGCATGTGCTGATCGTGCTGCCTCTGCTGTACATGCTGGCGGGCCGGTTGTCGCAGATGGCCGCGGAGCGGCGTTGGGTCTGGGGGGCGCTCGCCATCGTGCTGCTCTCCGGGGTCGTCGAGCTGGTGCGTGTCCATCCGCACCAGCTGTCCTACGTCACTCCGCTCGCCGGCGGGCCGGCACAGGGTTATCGGCTGCTGGCCCATGGCAATCTGGACAACGGTCAGGACATTGGCAACCTCGGCCGCTACTTGTCTCGAAATGGCGCGCCCGATGTCTATCTGGGTTTCGTCGGCACCTCCGATCCGAACTACTATGGCATCCGCTATCGCCTGCTGCCCGGTAAGTGGTACCAGGAGCTGGTGCTCGCCGAGTCATCACGCTCGGAATTTCCGGGCCGCATTGCGGTCAGCGCGTCTTACCTGCGGACCCACGCAGGCGGTCGGCTGGACTGGCTGCTGGACGAGAAGCCGGAGGCGATGATCGGGTACTCCATCCTGGTCTATCGGATGCGGCCTCACTGGCAGGCCTATCTGGCGCTGCTGTATGCCTCGGAGGGGAGCGACAGCCAGCGTCCGCAGGCTTGGTATCAACGTGCCGCGCGGCATCTGCGGGCGATGTCCCAGGAACACTATGCCGCGGCTCGTCCGTGGATCGAGGGCTACCTGGCCTCGCGTCCCCGAATCCGTCAGAGCTTCGAGCACTGTCAGCAACTGGCTGGCGTCGAGGACCGGAGATGAACAGCGACGACCGCAGCCGCTGGCAGATCTACATGTCGATTCTCGCCGCGTCGGCCATGGCCCACTTGTGGCAGCTGGACAGCGTGCGTTTCATCGTGCCGGGCCCGACGGCCAAGACCATCGCGATGCTCGCCTGTTTCTGCGGGATGGTGATGGCGATGCTGCTGGTGGTGGTTCGCGGGGGCTGGCGAGTGTACGCAGCGGCGGCGCTCGCGACCGTCCTGTTCGTCGGGTCGACGTGTGTTTCGATTCGGCATCAGAAGCCGGTCTACACCAGCGACGCCGTCTCTTTCGTACACTACAGCGCCCTGCTGGCGCTGGAAGGTCACAACCCGTTTCAGGCAACACTCTGGCCGGCGGCCAATCAGCGTTTTGGCATGCCGCTGGCCTACTTCACGCGACGCACCGATGGCCGTCCTGAAACGCACTATTCTTATCCGGCGGGAGCCTTCCTTCTCGTGGCGCCGTTCGTCCACGCCGGCATGACCGATCTGCGATACCTGCTGGTCGGTTTGCTGGTGCTGTCCGCTGCACTGATTGCGCTCGGGTTGCGTGGAGACGATCGCGTGGCTCCATTCCTTCTGCTGGTCAGCTATCCGTTGCTTTCCTCGTTCACGGTCGGATCGGTGATCGACCCGGTCTGGCTGCCGCTGGCGGTCGGCGCCTGGCTACTCGTCGAGCGCAAGTGGTTTGCGGCAGCTTGCCTGCTCGGCATGGCCTGCTCCGTCAAGCAGCAGGTCTGGTTCCTGGCGCCATTCCTGCTTGTTGCGATCTGTCGCTCGAGAGATGCGCGGACCTCGCTGCAGGCCGGTGTGACGGCGCTGGTCTGTTTCGTTTCGGTCAACGGATACTACCTCTGGCACGATCCGGCGGAGTGGTACGAAGGCCTCTCTACGCCCTTCTTCCACCCGCTGGTCAGGGAGGGCATCGGTCTGGTTCGACTGGAGCAGGGGGGACTGCTGGGGCCCATCGAGC
>CAZANL010000177.1:0-8293 GCA_964486115.1 uncultured Planctomycetota bacterium | reverse complement strand
GGCCCGACCGTCGACGACATGACCCGATCAGCGGTGGCCGCTGCGACAGATTGCCAACTCGAGACGCGAGAGGATCTGGTGCAGGAAATCCAGCGGTTCTTCGACAGGCGCGGCCGGCCGATGGCGCCGAACAACCGGCGACAAGCACAGATTCCCACCGGCGCCATAGCCATCCATAACCCGGTCGGCACCGCGCCCGGCTTCATCGTCCAGGTGGAAGGCAAGTGGGTCATCTCGCTGCCCGGAGTGCCCAGAGAACTGGAGCACCTGATGCGAACCGAGGTTCTCCCCTTCTTGCGCGCGAGATTCCCCAAGGCGTCTCTGCTGCGCACCCGGTTGCTCCGAGTCGCGGCCATGTCGGAAAGTGAGATCGACCGCAAGATCTCAGACCTCGAGGAGTCCAGCAACCCGACTGTCGGCCTGGCTGCCCATGCCGGTGTGGTGGACATCCGGATCACGGCGTCTGCCGTTTCACAAACAGCCTGCCAGGCCATGCTGGACAAGATGGCCACCAAGGTTCGCGAGCGACTACCGAACAGGGTGTTCGGCGAGGATCGAATGACATTGGCCACCGCTGTGGCGCGAGCTATCGAGGGCAAAACGCTGGCCCTCCTCGAAACCAATACGGGAGGGCTGATCGCCGCCCAGCTGCTGGCCGCGGGCGCTCTCCACGAAGGGCAGGTCCTGCCATGCCACCGGATAGAGCTGACGGGAAGCCGCGAGCAAACCGCCGTCTCGATGGCAGACCAACTCCGTCGGCAGACGGGCGCTCAGCTTGGACTGGCCATCCTGGGCCAGGACGACCCGGAGATGGGCCCCCATTGCGAAAAGACGGGAGAAACCGCGCTGGCGGTCAGCGATGGTAACAACACAAAGAGCCGACTCGTGCCGCTCGGTGGCACGTCGGACCTGGCGCGCTCATGGCTTGCGGCCGGCGGGCTCGAACTCCTGCGGCGGTTCTCGATGTGACGCTCAACGCACTCACCTTGTGGCTCGGACCGCACTTCCTGGGAGCCCTGGGCAAGATGCGTAACGCAACTGAGTACTCCGGAGCGATATCGGCGACGGGCTCCGGACCGAAGATCCTTCTCTCACTCAACTGGGGCACGTAAATCCTGGCGGCACGCGCCACCTGCGGACCCGCAGGAGCAGTTATTTTGGGCTCGCCGTTCGACCGCGAGCAGAGCAGCGCCACACCGCTCGGGCGTCCTTGACGCAATCGACCGATCCCGGTACTCTTGACTAGGCAGATCCTCTACTAGCACAAGGTGTTCCGATATGCGCGTCAGCTGGCAACCAGTGTTGATCACGTTACTCCTGACAGCTAGCGTAGCTGCCCATGCGGACAAGCGACCCGGCACGGTCGCAACCGACATCGACCTGGTCACCCCACGGACACAGCAGGTAATCCAGCGGGGTCTGGCATATCTCGCCAAGTCTCAAAAAGCGGACGGCTCGGTCGGGGACAAGCAGAAGTTCAAGATCGCCGTGACCTCTTTTGCCGCAATGGCCTGGCTGGCCGGCGGCAGCACTCCGGGTCGTGGAAAATATGGGCGACAGATCAGCAAGGCGCTCAACTTCATCCTTAATTCGGTCAACCCATCGGGATACATCTCGGCAGCCGGTGACAACGGATCCCGAATGCACGGTCAGGGGCTCGCGACACTGTTCCTCGCCGAAGTCTACGGCATGACCAACGGCCCCGGCCGTAACACCCTGCACCAGAAGCTGGGCAAGGCCGTGCTGAAGCTGCAGCAGGAACAGACCGCTGACGGTGGCTGGGGCTACTTCCCCGGAGACCGTAACCACGAGGGATCGATCACCGTCACGTCGCTGCAAGCGTTACGCGCTGCGCGTGACGTGGGCTTCAAGGTCAGCAAGGCCTGCCTGCTCAGAGCGATGGAATACCTGATCAAGAGCGCAAATCCTGACGGCAGCTTCAAGTACCGACTGACCGGGCCCAGCACCCACGCCACATTCCCACTGACGGCGGCGGCGATCTCGACGATGAATGCGTTCGGCATTTACGACAAGCAAGACCGGTTGTTCGACAAGCATTTACCTGAATTGCCCAAGCTGCTGCGCAAGGGCATCGAATTCATGAACCCCTACCTGACTAACCGGGGGTCCACGGACCGGTACTACCAGACCTTCTACTACTACGCTCAGTTCTACGCGGCCCAGGCATATTACAAGACGCGGTACAATGGTCGGCGCTTATGGAAGCGCTACTATACTTGGGAGCGAGACGACCTGCTCAAGCGCTTCGGCAAGGAACACTCCGAGGGCTGGTATCATCGGCGTTACGGCCGGGCCTACGCCACTGCGATCGCCACCTTGATCCTGCAGATCCCCTACAAGTACCTGCCCAGCTTTCAACGATAAGATGCCCAGGGGCGGCACGCAGGGAAGCCAGATCGGCTCCTTCATCTTCGACACGCTGATCGGCACTGGTCCTTTTGCGGAGGTCTGGCGGGGCCGACACGCACACCTGACGGGGTGCCCTGTCGACATAAAATTGTACACTGACCCGGTCATCATCGAGACCCTGCAGTCTGTAGATGAGATCCCCTGGTACCGCGGACGCAAGACCTTCCCCCCCTTGATCGCCTTCGAGCCACATCTGGGAAGGCCCTTCGTCGTCACCGACCACGTCACCGGAACGCCGCTCCGGGAGTTGCTGAAGTCCGGCCCCTTGTCTCCCAGGAGAGTGATTCACTTCCTCTCGCAGATCGCTGGGGCGATGAAGTCGGCCCACCACGGTGGGCAGCTACACCTCGACCTGAAGTCTGACAACATCCTCATCACCGAAATCGACGAGGTCCACATTCTGGACCTGCAGGTCGGGCGTTTCTCGGTCGAGGCCTCGTTGCGCCACCTGCAACTTGGGCATCAGTCACACGCCGACCTGGACCACTCGATGGCCTATCGCACACGTCAACAGAAACGGGGCGAGCAGGGCGATGAGCGAACCGACATCTACGCGATCGGCGTACTGATGTTCGAAATGCTCACCGGGCAGCTGCCTCAAGGTAAGATGTTCCCCTCCAGCCTGGCCCAGGGTTCACCGCGCTGGCTCGATCAGGTCTTTACCCGTTGCGTAACGCGGAGAGAGAGTCGGTACTCCAGTGTGATCGCCTTCGAGAAAGAGCTCAAGAGAAGGAACATCGTGACCCAGACCATGACTCGGCAGCGGTTCAAGTCGATGCAGGTGATCGGCCCCAAGACCGTTCTGGTGTCGATGTACGAGCTTGCCGCCAATCGGGACACGGTCGACGCGCAGAACATCGAGACGATCATCAAGAACATCGAGTACCTGTCCTCCAGCGGATTCGTCTCGATCATCTTCGACTTCTCCCAGATAGCCTATGTCTCGTCCACGGGATTTGGTTATCTGGTCAATCTGGCTGATGCCATCACCAGCCGTGACGGCAAGGCCATTATCTGCGGAGTGCAACAGAAGGTGCGCATGATCCTCGACGTCCTCGGCCTGGCCCGCTTCTTTGTTCTGTACGAGAACGTGGAACAGGCAAAGGCCGCCCTCGATAGATGACGGTCAAGACGCTCTTGCTGACGCCCCTGTTCCGGGAGTCGGCAGGAATCCGCAAGGCGCTGGCCTTGGCTTCAGCGGGCGACGGACTGTGGAGCAATGACGCCTTGCGAGTGGGCCTGGTTCATATCGGAATGGGGCCTGAGCGCGCCGCACGTGCAACAGCAGAGACGCTGGACAGCGTCAAGCCAAGGTGCGTCGTACTACTTGGCCTGGCAGGCGGCGCACGTGCCGGATTGGCCTCCGGTGACATCGTACTCGTCAAGCGTGGGCATACGACGGGGGAAGATTTTTCTCTCGACGATGGTCTTCTGGCACGCGGTCGCAATGCCGTCAAGAACCTCAATCGTCCCGACATCGTCGGCACGAGCCTCGAAGTGCATCATGTGATTCACTCCAGTGACGAAAAGGCGAGAAAGGGACAGGTCCCCGGGGCTGACATCGTCGACATGGAGACCGTCTCGGTCGCACGTGCGGCGGCCCAACGCGATATCCCCTGTGCCGCGGTGCGAGTAATCTTCGACGACGTGAGCGAGAACCTTCTTCCGCTAGATCGGTTCTGCGACCTCGATGGGCGTACCCTGATCGGACCCACTCTGCTCTACCTGGTCAGTCACCCCTGGCACATCCCACGCCTGCTCGACTATGGCACACGGGCCAAGGCCGCAGCGCGGCTGCTGGGGGAATTCGCCGCAGAGTTTCTCAGCGACGAATCAAGGTGATGAACCGGTATGGGTACCGGTGACGCTCATCCGGGCTGAAGTTCTCGGCCTCCACCTCGCGCCACTCACTCTCGACGAACTCGGGATAGAAGGTATCCCCTTCCAGTTCGGCTTCGATGAAAGTCAGGTACTGACGGGTGGCCCGTGGAAGGCAGATGGAATAGATCTCAGCACCGCCGACAACCATCAGTTCCTGGGCCTCGGAACAGACGCCGAGGGCATCCTCCAGACTGTAGCAGACCTGACAACCAGTGGCCGCGAACGTCTTGCAGCGCGTCAACACGATATTGGTTCGGTTGGGCAGCGGCTTCCCTATCGATTCGTACGTCTTGCGACCCATCAGAATCGCCTTGCCAGTGGTCAGCCTGACGAAACGCTTCATGTCGGCCGGTAAGCGCCAGGGCATACCGCCGTCGGCCCCGATCACACGCCGCGAGCCGGCCATCGCGGCTACGAGATTGATCTGCATCGATCAGGCCCTCAGACCAAAAGAGTGACGCAGAGGTCCCGACTTTCCCACCAGGCTCCCAGCCCAGGTCGACGCTCGGCACAGCGGGAGGAGCGCCTCCGACACGCGCAGCAACCTGGCAGCCGAGCAGTAAGCCTCGGACCTCGGCCCAGCCACTGCGCCAACTGATTGGCCTGACTCACGGGAACGAGGGTGAGCGCGCATCAGACAGAAATGGGTGCTTTGATGTACGGGTGATAACGATAGTCGACCAACTCGAAGTCGTCGTACCGAAAGGCGTCGATCTCGCTAACGGTTGAGTTTATTCGCATTGTCGGTAGAGGATACGGCTCACGAGAAAGCTGCTGTTGCACTTGATCCAGGTGATTGAGATAGATATGGGCGTCGCCGAACGTGTGAACGAACTCGCCCACTTCGAGCCCGGTCACCCGAGCGATCATCATCGTCAGCAGGCTATAGCTGGCGATGTTGAACGGGACGCCGAGAAAGAAATCAGCGCTTCGCTGATAGAGCTGGCAGGACAGCTTGCCCTCGGCGACATAGAACTGGAACAGGGTATGACAGGGCAGCAAGTTCATCTGATCCAGACAGCCGACATTCCAGGCGCTGACCAGAATTCTGCGGGAATTGGGCGTCCGGCGAATCTGATCGACCGCGTTAGCAATCTGATCGATCGTCCGACCGTCAGCCGCCGGCCATGAACGCCACTGCGCCCCGTAGATCGGCCCCAGCTCGCCGGATTCGTCAGCCCAGGCATCCCAGATCCCCACACCCTGCTGCTGGAGATAGGCAATGTTGGTCTCCCCTTTGAGAAACCACAGCAACTCGTGGATCACCGACTTGAGGAACAGCTTCTTGGTGGTTACGGCTGGGAACCCCGCCGACAGATCGAACCGCATCTGGTAGCCGAACAGGCTGAGCGTTCCGGTACCGGTGCGGTCACCTCGGTGAATGCCGGTGTCACGAATATCGACCAGCGCCTCGAGATAGTTTCGCATCGGAGTTATCCTAACCCGTCAGGCGACAGCATCCACTTCGATCTCGACCAGCATCTGTGGATCGATCAGTGCTGCGACGGCAACCATCGTCGTCGCAGGCGGGTGTCCGGCGAACGCCTCCTTGTGCGCCAGCCCATACTCCTCCCCCCGGGATATGTCGGTGACATACAGACGAGTTCTGATCACGCGATCCAGGTCAGAGTCCAACTCCAGTAATGCTCGACGAATGATCTGGAAGCAACGGGTGGCCTGAGCGTAACCGTCCCCCGGGGCATGTGTCCGACCGTCTTCGTCGAGCGGCGCGGTCCCGGTAACCGCAATCTGGTTGCCCACTCTGATCGCCCTGCAGTAGCCAACGCTCTCCTCCCACGGCACCCCACTGTATACCCGCCGAAACTCGGTCATTTCATCTCCCCGATTAAAAAGGACCGGCCGCCAGTCTGCGGTGGCGGCCAGTCGATCCTTCTCTCCTGAAGGACGAATTTCAAATAGGCAGAAAACCGAGTCTGCCTATCGCTTTCCCTCTCCTGTCACACTGCGGAAGTACCAGTCGATGAGCTTTCGATACTTCTCCGGGACCTTTCGCTTGGAGCCGCTGCCGACCGCTCGGAACTTCTTACTCTGCATCGCCCCCCAACGCTCGGTCTTGCTGGGCTTCTTCTTCAGCTTGTTGTCCTTCTTGTTGTCCTTGGGGTCGTAGTCCTTGCGCGGCTTTTCCTTTTTGGACTTCTTCTGATCATCTTTTCGATCCTTCTTTTGTAGCTGCTTCTTGTGCTCTTTGGGCTTCTTCCCCTGCTGCTGCTGCTGTCTCTGCATCTGCTGTTTCGCACTCTTGAGCACGTACTCGATGCGTTTGAGAGCCTCGCCCTGCTTTTTCATCGATTCTTTGAACAGCTTCTCGATCTTCTCCCCAGCCTGGCTGCTCTTCTTGGCCTGCTCGATCAGCTTCTTGATCGATTCATCGATCTTCTGCTGACCCTTATTGGCTTCGAACAGCTTCTTGATCTCTGCGGAGGCCTTGGAGCTAGACAGCCCAGCTTTCTTCATCAATTCATGAAGCTTCTTCTCGACCTCCTTTTCGCTCTTGCCAGACTTCATCAGCTTTTCGATCTCGGTGCGAATCTTGTCCATTCGGCGATCGTTGGGCTTGACGCCTGCCTTGGCCAGATCCTTCTCGATCTCCCGCATCAGCTTCTGGACCTTTTTCAAGATCTCGACGGCCGTCGGTTTCTTCTTCTTGTCCTCGCCCGGCTCTTGTGCCGCTGCCGGCACACTCATCGCCAAGGCGATCATCAATGCAATCAGAGTTCTCATCGTCACGGCTCCTTGCTTACTTCTTACCTTCCAGCGATTTGATGAATTCGTCCAGCATCTCCGCCAGATTCCCCTGCTTGTGGGACGTCCTGCGGATGTAACGCCTGAGCTGTTCCGCGAGCATCTTCTTCTCGCCGACACTCAGCTTGGGATCCTTGAGGATCGAATCGAATTTCGTGCGTAGCTTCTCGGTCTGCTGCTGAAGTTGCAGCTGCGTATTGCGGATCACCTTGAGTTCAGCGATGCGAGGTATGATCCGACGCTTGGACTGTTGTGACTGATTGGGTTTCTCACCCTCCCGCTGCTGCTGGTTCTTGTTCTTGTCTCGCTCGACCTTCTCCCGCTTTAGCGCCTCCAAGATCTCCTGGAGTCGCATCTCCACCTGCTCCTGAATGGACTGGGTATACAGACCGAATTGATTCTTGTTGAGCAGGTCGATCACCTCGTCCATTTCACCCGCAGCGATTCGAACGATCTGACCGAAGACTCGGGAGTCCTCTTTCTTCATGATTTCGGCTGCCTTGCGTGCCATCTCGGCGGTCTCCCGCTGCTTCTCCACGACCTCCTTGCGCAAGAAACGATCGCTGCGAGCCAGCCTCCCATTGCGCGAGCTGACAGACTTCTCCAGCTTCTGGGTGCCCACGCGAATCTCCACCTGAAGCTTGAGCATCGTGCGGAGATTTTCCAGCAGGTTGTACAGCACCATCTCGCGCCGCTGGTTTTCATACTCCTGCTTCTTGTTGTCGAGCTCGTTCTTCGTCTTGTTCAGATACTTCTTTGCTTCTTCCTGTCGCTGCCGCGCCTCGTCGGTATTTTTTTGCCGCATTTGTTGACTGGCCTGCTGCATCTTGCCCTTGGCCTGCTGCAGTGACTTGCTCGCCTCTTTTCGCTTCTCCTGCTGCAGGTCTTGAACGAGCTTCTTCGTCTTTTCCACCGTCTTCTGTTGCTCGTCCGTCAACTTCTGCAGTTCCTTCTGCTGCTCCTTGGTCAGCTTCGGGTTCTTGAGGTCCCTCATCTGCTGTTTGGCCTTGGCCAGCTGATCCACTGCTTTTCGCTGAGCCTTTTGGGCCTTCGACATCTGTCCGCCCTGCTGCAGATTCTCCCCGGCCTTCTTCATTTCTTCAGCAGCCTTGGCCAGCTGCTTTCGAGCGGCCTCGATATTGTTTGCGAAGTCTGGATTCTTCTTCTTCAGCTGCTTGAGCTGCTGCCCGAGCTCGGGGTGCCGGACATCGTCCAGGAT